>JAIRRD010000203.1 GCA_031256155.1 Holophagales bacterium | reverse complement strand
GCCGAGAAGCTTACGGCTGCGATATAACTTATTGTACAAACAACGAACTGGGGTTTGATTATCTTCGGGACAACATGAAGTGGAGCCTGGAAGACTTCACCCAGCGCGGTTTCAGTTACGCAATTGTTGACGAAGTTGACTCAATTCTGATAGATGAAGCCAGGACACCCTTAATTATTGCCGGTTCTTCTGAAGAAGACACGTCCAAGTACTATCGAATAGATGGAATGATTCCAAAACTTAAAAAAGACGTGGATTACAAAGTTGATGAAAAAGACCGTCAAGTCATGCTCACTGACGATGGTATCCGCCATGCTGAAAAGCTGCTGGGAGTTCCAAACCTTTACGATCCAAGTGCCATAGACACCCTGCACGGGTTGAACCAGGCCCTCATGGCCCATAATTTGTACAAGTTGGATGTGGATTACATGATCCGCCCTAAAGAGAATGGCCGTGGAAAGGAAATTGTCATTGTTGACGAATTTACCGGACGAATGATGCCGGGCCGCAGATGGTCAAACGGCTTGCACCAGGCTATAGAGGCCAAGGAAGGCGTTGAAGTCAATGCAGAAAACCAGACCCTTGCCACGGTCACATTTCAGAACTTTTTCAGGATGTACGGCAAACTGGCTGGCATGACCGGTACCGCCGAGACAGAAGCCACGGAATTACTGCAAATATATAAGCTGGAAGTAGTAATTGTCCCCACCAACATGCCGATGGTTCGCAAGGATTTCGCAGATGTCATTTACTCCACCAGAAATGGTAAAAAGCGAGCGATTGTTGAAGAAATAAAAGAACTCAACGCAAAAGGCCAACCCATCTTAGTAGGCACGGCCTCCATTGAATCCAGCGAAGACCTTGCCGCAGAACTAAAAAAAGTCAGAATCCCCCACGTTGTATTGAACGCAAAGCACCATGAACGCGAAGCGGAAATCATAACTCAGGCTGGCCGCAAAGGAGCAGTGACCATTGCCACCAACATGGCTGGACGTGGAACCGACATCATCCTGGGCGGAAACGCAGAAGGCCTGGCAAAAATCGAAGCCAAAAAGCGCAAGATTGAGCTGTACGACCAAGATGGTCGGAACACGCCTGAATTTGACGTCCTCATTGAGTCAATGGAAAAACAGACCAAGGCCGAACACGAAGAAGTAGTTGAGCTTGGCGGATTGCACATTTTGTGCACAGAGCGGCATGAGAGCCGCCGTATTGACAATCAGTTGAGGGGCCGTGCCGGTCGTCAGGGCGATCCAGGTTCCAGCCGCTTCTATTTGAGCCTTGAAGACGATTTAATGCGTATTTTCGGAGGCGAACGCCTCAAGAGCATCATGGGCACACTTGGCATGAATGACGATGAACCAATTGAAGCTGGCATGGTGACCAGAGCTATTGAAAAGAGTCAAAAGCGCGTTGAGACTCAGCACTTTGAAATCCGCAAGCACCTCCTTGAATATGACGATGTCATGAACAAGCAGAGGATTTTCTTTTATGGATTGCGCACAGAAATACTAAAGGGCAACACCAAAGATTACATTCTTAGAGTGGCCAGCGAAGTGGTTGAGGGCCTTGTCTATGACTACCTGTCCCAAAAAGGAGAGCAGGATATAGACGCCTTCAAAGAGCGCTTTGAGCAGCTCTTTGCCATGTCTGATCTGGATTTCGACGGCATTGCAAGCATGCCCCAGTCCGAGGCCACGGAAACCCTTACAAAAATCGTTCACGATGCTTACAAGGACAAAGAGCGCAGGCTAGGCTCAGAAGACATACTGCGCTGGCATGAGCGTGTTGCCACGCTGCAAATAATTGACTCCGCTTGGAAGCGCCACTTACTCGTCATGGATCACTTGAAAGAGGCCATCAGCTTCCGCGGCTACGGACAAAAAGACCCATTAGTCGAATACAAGCGTGAAAGTTACGAATACTTTGAAAACATGCGCTTTGGTTATGAGGACGAAATCATTTCCTACCTCTACCGCGTAGAACCCCAGCCAGCCCACGTACCCGAAGAATACACCCCCCGGGCGACCTACGAAATTCAAGAAACTGAATCGGATGAAGATGTAACTGTAAATTACACCAATGACTCACGTCCAGACGCCATACAGCGAGTAATGAGGTTCAATGTTGGCGGTGTGGACGGAGACGATGATTAGAATTTGAAACCATGAGCATCGCGGAACTCGTCATTGTCACTGGTTTATCTGGAGCCGGGCGCAGGTCTGTGCTTGGTGTGTTAGAGGACACAAATTTTGTCGCGCTGGACAATGTTCCATTTCAACTGTTAGGTCCTCTATTGGAATTAGAAAATAAAGCCCAAATGAGTGGTGGGCATCTGGCTGTTGGTATGGACAGCAGGCAGATGGAATTCCACAAGCATTTTGTCCCCATGCTGGAGCAGCTTCACACGCAGGAAATAAGACCATTTATACTATATTTGGAATGTGAAGACGAAATATTAATTCGCCGCTATTCAGAGAGCCGCCGTCCACACCGCATGACAGGCGATGGAACCATAGCCGAAGGTATAGCTAAAGAGCGTGATCTGTTGCGAGACGTAAAAGAACATGCCTCAATAGTTTTGGATACCAGCTATTTAACGCTGTATCAACTGCGGCAGCGCATAACCGAAATATTGCCAAAGTGCCGTCCAGCTGAAACATGTTTGAATATCATGAGTTTTGGCTTTAAACATGGGATACCTGTCGAAGCGGATATGGTGTTTGACGCCAGATTTTTACCAAACCCCTTTTATGTACCCGACCTGCGCCCCTTGACCGGACTGGACAACAAAATTCTGACGTATCTCAAACAGTTTAAACAGTTCAACGAGTTTACAGATCGCATTGAAGACTGGTTAATGTGGTCATGGCCCCACATACTGGAGGAAGGCAAGGCGTATCACACAATCGCGATTGGTTGCACCGGCGGTCAGCATCGCAGTGTTGCCCTGGCGAAAGAATTGTCGGAACGATTGATTGGCCGGATTGAAAATCTAAACCTCCAGCACCGTGAGTTATAGCGGTTCCATATAGCAATTTTAGCGGTTTAACTACAATAAGTTAAACCGCTATATCGAATTCGACTTGCCATTTGA
This sequence comes from Holophagales bacterium, assembly GCA_031256155.1. Lineage (GTDB taxonomy): Bacteria > Acidobacteriota > Holophagae > Holophagales > Holophagaceae > WRHW01. The sequence continues at coordinate 10,535 of JAIRRD010000203.1, read as the reverse complement.
TTTAGACATGTTATCCTCAATGTCAATCTTGAAAGGACTGCCATGCGAAATATTTTAGTCACAGCCTTGCTTTTTTCGGGCACGATTCTTACCGCCCAAACAGAGGTAACACCAATTTTGGCTCAAGGGCTTGTCACTAAGGCCGTAAAAGAAGCAACGGCAACTAAAAGGAAAGCTTTGATTGCATTTCATGCTTCTTGGTGTTCATGGTGCAAGAGATTAGAAGCCGTATTGGACAGACCAGAGGTCAAATCAGTGATCGACCGCTACTTTGTGGTGCAGTGGCTTACAGTTAATGAAAAAGGTGAGAAAAAAATATTGGAGAATCCTGGTTCTGACAAATTGCTTGCTGAATGGACCAATGGCGTCAGCTCTGGAATACCTTTCTATGTTCTTCTGGATTCAAGCGAAAAACTCATCACGTCATCAATCCAATCCGTTAAACCTAGCGAAAAGCCTGAAAATATTGGTTTTCCAGGAAAAGAAGAAGAAAGAAAAGCCTTCATTGCCTTTTTGAAAACAGGTGCTCCAAACATGAGTGCTTCAGACGAAATGGCAATAATAGGGGGATTTGAAGCGGTAATGGTCAAATAATGTCGGGCCGTTAAGTTTAATTGAAATGACTTCATCTGAAACGACTCGCTTGTTTAACTTGTTTTGCTTCGCTCGTGGTAGCGTGGTTTTTTATGTGCAATTGGCCTGTCTCGCTTAATTTGTTGCGATTTTATCCAAAGAAGCTGGGTTCTGTTTGTGCAGGTTGGGCGGCATCAATACATTTGCCAAAAAAAATCCAGAGCTTACTCTTACACAGTTTTGCTAGTCATTACGGTGTGGATTTGAGCGAAGCCGAGAAACCCATTGAAGAATACAAAAGTCTTCAAGAATTTTTTACACGTCGGCTTGCGCCTGGATTACGTCCACAAGATAAAATGGTATCTGGTGCCATTAACTGTCCTGTGGATGGCCGCCTTATTGCGTTGGGTCGTATTCAGGCCGGAACTCTGATACAGGCTAAAGGGCTACCTTATAGTTTAGAAGAGTTGCTTAAGCACATACCTCTGCCTGAACGATTTGAAGGAGGCCATTTTCTGACACTTTACTTAAGTCCAAAGGATTACCATCGCATTCATGTTCCAATTGAAGGTGTTGTAAAAGCAGTCAGCAGGATAGAGGGCGAGCTTTGGCCAGTTAATGACGCAAGTACAACCCATGTACCAAGGCTATATGAGCGAAACCGCCGTGCAGTTTGGCTTGCAGAGGGCAGGGGTCAGGATGAGGGACTGTTAGTAGCGTGCGCACTGATAGGCGCAACACACGTTGGCGGCTGTGTTTTGGATGAACGCTGGCTGGAAGGTCGTGAACTGTCAAAGGATGGTGGCCTAAATGTATTCAATTTATCTTGTTCCCCTGGCGATGATTTAGGTTTATTTCAATTTGGCTCCACAGTTGTCATGCTTGTTGGCGGATCAAAAGCAGATAACTGGCAGCCCGTAAAATCAAATGGAACTGTTAAAGTTGGTCAGCGCCTGGGCGAATTTAGATAATGGAAGAATTTTCTTATCACGAGTCACTCTGGAGAGAAGGAGGCGACCTGATAGGCGCACTGGAAGCTCTTTTCGCCGCCACAAGTGAGGTTCTTACCTTGGAGCGCTTACGGGAGCTTACCGGTTTGGGCGAAGGTGTAATTCGTCAGGGAATTGAGGCGCTGTCAGAACGCTGTCAGCCTCCAAAAGGCGTCCGTTTGCTTGAAGTCGGAGGTGGATGGCGTCTTGCTACAGCGCCTGAATACGTAGATCTGGTTGCGAAATTGGTTACCACACTACGGAGCGGGCGTTTGACGCCAGCCCAGTTGGAAACATTAGCTATAATTGCTTACCGGCAACCCATAACTGCGCCGGAAATAAGTGAATTGCGTGGAGTTACATCTGTTTCCAATCAGATTAAAAGTCTGTTGGAGCGGGAATTGATTCTACCATCTGGTCGTAAACATGTTGTGGGACGACCTATGATGTATGTGACCACAACAGTTTTTTTGCTGCATTTCGGACTTAAAAATATTCAGGATTTGCCAAAATTAACTGATTTTGGCGATAATAATTTAGAGACGCAAGCCCTTGCACAACTGGAAACGGCTACACCTATACAGCAATTCCATTAAATATAACCAGATTGTTGACAAGAGCATTTCAAACGCAAAACGCGCCGACTTATTTTTTTCTGGCCCTGTCGAGGTCAGCTTTGGTAGCTTTTCCACGTAAAACATCAAGCAGTACCGGGGCTGTCTTGCTGTCTGGTGAAAGAACCATTAAGCGGTACGTAAACGAGATTTTTTCCCCCTGAGAAAAATTCTCCATATATTTCACATAACCAGCAACAATGCCCTCTACAAATTTGACGGTGTTGCCACGGCCTCCTATGTAATTTTCAATCTGATCTCGTTGTTGCTTGATTTTATCCAACATTATTTCTTCGCGTGAAGGAGTCGGCGTGTACCAAGCGGCATCCTTTGTAACGCGCTCAATGTATTTTGCATAGAAATCAACTGTCTCCTGGCTATCTTTCAGTTCTTTTTCCCAGCCAGTCAGTTTTTCTTTTTGAAGTAAGTCATCATTTGTGTAGTTTTTTTCATCCTTAGCCCTTAATTTATTGATTTCATCAGCGTTTGCATCCATGATGGCCTGTAAATGTTTAGTCGCGCTGCCAAAGTATTCAATGTTTTTTTCCAGGGCTTCTTTGGTTTTGGCTGCAGCATCGCTGATGACCTCCGCTGCTTTTTTGTGGTACTCAGCGGATTTTTCCCAATAACCGCCATCATCCGCAGCTCTGGCGGCTTCAAAGTACAAGCGGGCAACATTTGCGTAAAGCCCATAACTGGCACTAACCGTGTTGAAGTTTTCGCTGTCGAAAGCAGGGGGTTCTTTTTGGAGTATTTCCTCAAATGTTGTCAGAGCTTCGCGGGGGTTAGCCTCTATCAACTGATTGGCCTGGCTGATGAGAGCACCGATCTTTAGCGCGTGCTCTTGAATAGGAGTCTGTTCCGCTGACTGGGCAATACAACTAAATGATGCTCCAGCGGCAAACGAGATGAGTAAAAGAGAACGTCTGAGATGTTTCATGTTGTCCCTCCATGTCAGTAAAGAATATTCTTACATAACGTCAAGCATATTTCAATTTTATAGCCGTTCAACTTTTTAAATTGAGCTACTATATAGTGAATACACTTTACAACCGTAACAACTGGGTATGTATCGCCTACGCCTCCCATTCCGCTCCCCGCCGATGGCGGCTCGCTCCATTACGGCGTAGTCTAGCGCATCCGCGCATTTTACTTATGGAGCATTGTTATGCTCCATAAGTAAAACGACTATAGCAAGCAATACAAGCTAAAAATGCTGTGATTTGATGATAGCATGACTCAATGCACTTGCTTTTGTTACGTCTTTCAGCTTTGGGTGACATTTTGCGTGTTCTTCCCGCATGGAAGAGCTTGCTAGATGCCTTTCCGCAAGCCAAGGTACAGGCTGTTGTGGAAGACCGCCATGCGTTTTTGCTGGAGCCGTTCTCCAAAATTGAATGTGTGGTAGTGCATAGAAATAATTTATCAAATCCTTTCAGAGCCATCGCAGAACTTGCCAGAGTCGGGAACCTTGTAAAAGGTGCTGATATTTCGATGGATTTTCATGGGATATTAAAATCTGCATTGATACCGTACTTTGCGGAAATACCAGAGCGATGGGGGGATGGTTCAAGCAAAGAGGGAGCAGGGTTGTTTCAGAATAACGGCCCAACTTATAAAAAACAGAGCCGATATGCCCAGGCGCTCAGGTTGTCTGAGTGTTTTGGATTGAAGCACGGCATAGCAAACTTGGGGCGCTTTGAACCGGTATTAAAGAACATCTGTCTGCCTGATAATACTAACTGGCCTGTTTCAAAGACCTCAACACGACAAAGAATTTTGTTGGTTCCAGGCACCAGCCGTGCGGGTGCCAACAAGCGCTGGCCTTTAACCCAATGGATTCAGCTTGCAAATGAACTCAAAAATTCAGCGGATTTACGCTGGTCTCTGGGTCCCACTGAGGCGGGTTGGCGCAAATGGTTGCCTGAAAAAAGCGGCGTTGAGGCTCTGCCAACTATGGCGTTCTGGGAACTCGCTTCAGTAATTCGCTCCACAGACCGTGTTATTGTTGGCGATACAGGTCTGCTACACTTGTCCGTACTGCTGGGAACCCAAGTCATAGCCTTAATGGGCCCATCGGATCCCTTTATTTCAGACATACCTACAGGAACCGGAACCATTGTACGAGGTAAAATTGAATGTTCACCCTGCAGAGAACACAAGTGTCTGCGGCGTGGTTGTATGGAACAATTACATTTGGATAAGGTGCTGGCGGTATTGTGATTTCAAAAGTTAAAAAGTTCTGTCTGTCGCGTGTGTTTCAAAGCCACACTCTGATTTTTCTGCTATGCGCGTTTTCAGCAATGGCTCAATCGCCTGTTGTATCAGAATTTGTGCTGGAAAGTGGCGTCAGGGTATTGCACGCCCCACGCCCAGGTTCCGGCGCTGTTCATGCGGCGTGGTTCATTGAGGGAGAGAGCAACGGCATAGCTAAGTATCCGCTGGTAGCTGCGGATATGTTGCTTGCGGCATGGTTTGCTGATTTTGATACGTCTGGAGCCTCAGGGTTTTGGGCAAATGTCAGCGCCAGCGGAATAAGTCATGGAAGGGACATAGCGCCAGATGCTCTGGAAGACTGGTGCCGTGCTGAACTGGTTCGTTTCAGTCAAGTATTAAGACAAGACCAAATTGACAGCGCAAGGCGTTTTCTCCAATCACAGCGGCGCGTACCAGACCCAATGATTGATCTCTGCGCGTTAGTCTCAACCAGAAACACCTCTGAAGCGTCTGAACAAAAAAACGCGATAGAACCGTATTCTATATCAATCAATGACCTTCAAGTCCTTGCTGGTAAATACGTTTCTGACGGTCAGTTTTTAATTGTACTGATTGGGGATTTGGAAGAATCGCTGGCTCTAAAGACGCTGAATAATTTTTTTGGCGGATTAGAGCTTTCGGACATTACTTTCCCAAAAGCTATGGACGCTCCGCAAAAAGATGTTTCCAAATCAATACCTCTTGAAGAACGTAAGAGGGAAATACCATCAGAGAGTAAAACGGAAGTCTTGGTGGCCTGGCAAATTCCTCCCCACACAAATGGCAGTTGGCCCAATTTGGAGCTGTACGCAGAAATCCTTGCCGGACACCCATATTCCAGATTAATCAGGCATCTTGTTCTTGAGCTGGGGTATTCAAACGATGTACAAGTATCAGTTGGTGTTCAGGCGGAGGGCGCTGGAAACCTGTTTGTTATTCGGGCTGATGTGACTGATGGACATACAGCGCAGGAAGTCGAACGCGTTATACTGAGCGAAGTACTGAGTTCGCTGCACGATAGATTGCAGGATGAGGAAATAATCCGTGCATTACACCGTTTAGATGTTAAACAAGCTTTGCGCCTAGCGGATGCTTCTGGTCTGGCGCAAGCGTTGATACACTTCTTTGAAAATGCGGACGATTGGAGATTATCTATAGCGCGTGCTTCTAATGATATTAATTCAGAGCCGCAAGCCCTGGCAAATGCCCTGCGAGCTGTTTTTCATGTGGATTCCCATTATTCGGTTTTGGCTGTGCGAGACCCCATCTGTTCACCCAAAAACCAGGAAGAAGCGCGCTTGGTTTCACTGCTATTGCGAAAATCAGAAGGTAAGAGCAGCATTGACCCAAACCAACGTGAAAACCTGATAAAAAGTACAGTCCTTCTGTTTGGTTTAATGCCAGGCGTAATGCGCGCTCAGCTCTTTTCACTGCTTGAAACGGAGACAGGGCAATGAGAATCTGTGCAACGCTTTACCAATGTCTGGTTCTTTTGGCTCACACGCTCACCGCTCAGGATATGGAAGTTTTTCGTCTGCCGAATGGCTTGGAAATCCAAACACGGCAAATGGCAAATACGGGAATTATTCACGCCCGTCTTACTTTTTCATGGACTGAAGGAACAGATCACGCGCCCATTGGCACAGCCTGGATAATGTCAAAAATTCTTCCGGTCCTGGGAAGTGGCGGAATAGACAACGAGATGTTTCATAACCGTAAAGATCAATTTGGAACGCTTTCGCGAATAGAGTGCGGCAGGGAATGGATAGCCTGGATATTTAATGCTGCTCCGATGGATGCCGACATGATGTTTCAGATTCTGGCTGATGAATCATTACGTCCCTTTTGGACAAAGTCAAAGATGCTGCCAGCGGTCGTTTTCAAGGCCAATGATGACATTCTTTTTCTCAACACGCGGGAAACCGCTATTCACAGTTTTAGATGCAATATTGGTGATGCCGCCATCCCACAAATACCAGTAGCGCCCATAGAACAGCGAGAGTTAGTTGCCATATGGACCAATGTGATAAGACGTCCCGAAAAGGCCGTTTTGAGTGTTGCGGGCGACCTGGAATCAATTTCATTAAAACGCTTGGTTCATCAACACTTTGGCCCTTGGGAGGGCGTCCGCACGGATAACGCCGACACTACTATACCGCCAAAAGCGAAAGAGTTACCAAAGCCGGAGTGGCCCGGCCCCATTCGCAGGTTTGTAGCGGATGTTGGTCTTTCAGAAGTATGGATCGCATGGAATTTAAAAACTCTATCATCAGAAGATGCCGCATTAACTATGGCTCTCGTCCCCTGGCTCTTCAAAGCGGCGCTGCCGATGTCGGATGATATTATTGACGTTTGGCAGGCAGACCCCGATGGACGTTGGATTAGCGCTATAGGTCAATCCGGTGTATCTGCAGAAAAACTGGAATCTCATTTAAAATCGGCTCTGAACCTGCCTATAACACAGAATCTATTGAACAGAGCCATCAAGAACAGGAATGATTATATTCAAGCAAACGCGCTTCACCCCGGTAGAGTATTGCATCAAAACACAGCATTGCCCTCACCGACATTAGACGCGATGAAGCATATGATCGAAAAATGTATGAAGCCAGATAATTTGGCGGCATTGCTAATTGGGCGATAATGCCGGTTTGCATTCATTGCAAGGGGTTTGAATGGTGAAGTGTATGCTGATCGCTCGTGGATGTTTGTTGGCTGTTTTTTTGACAGCCGCTCTATACCCGCAGGGTGTGCTGGAACGTTCTCATGTCAGGCTACCTGAGGATGAGCGAAAGGCGATTGAAGATGCTCGGCGCAATGCAAAGCCAAGGCCGTTTACAGTGCGAAAAACACCTTTGAGCGAATCAGAAAAAGAGCGCGTAAGAGCTTTTGAAACAGCAAAAGACAGCGTGGTGCGAATAATCGCACCAGGCATTGACCGTAGCACCGGATCGCTATCTCAAGGTCAACATCTTGGTACAGGCGTTATTTGGGATGAATCCGGCCACATTGTGACCAGCTATAACCTGGTCTCTGAAAGAGAAGCGGGGGCTGAACGATCGCTCGCGGAAACAAAGGGGCTTTTGGTTCAGACTTCAGACAGTGCTGAGTACAGCGCCAAATTAGTGGGAACAGCGCCTGAGAGTGGGCTGGCATTAATAAAAGTTGATGTTCAGATTAAAGGTGTCAAACCAATAAATCTGGGGCGATCCGCAGATTTGGCAGTCGGTCAGTCTGTCCTGGCTCTTGGCAACCCATTCGGTTATGACTACAGTTATGACTACAGTTTAACCAGCGGGTTGGTTTCAGCACTAAACAGGGTAATTCCTTCATCGCTCAACACGCCCATAAATGGTGTCATTCAGACAGATGCGGCAATCAACAGGGGAAATTTCGGCGGACCGCTCTTGAACTGCAAAGGGCAAATGGTCGGTCTGAATACAGCTTTTCTCACCCCTACCGGCTGGAACGCTGGACTAAACTATGCTATCCCTACAGACACTGTTGTAGAGGAAATTGCCAGGATGTTGGGAAAAACCAATACTGTGAAGCCGCTTTCGCCGCTAACGCTCAAAGAATTTGCATGCGCTAGTGTATTTGATCGGGTAAATATTTCGGTGGTTGGTATCTATACCAAAGAGCGCTACAGGGATTTTCGGACCGGCAATGAAGTGCTTGACTCGGTCGGGAGCGGCTCCGGTGTTTTGTGGGATACAGAGGGCCACATACTTACCAACTTTCATGTGGTAGTAGTACAAGACTCTATACTGGACACCTTGAAAGTGGCGGACATAATCACTGTCGCCACCTGTGATAACAATGAGATTATGGCCAGTGTAGTTGGAGTGCGCCCGGATATTGACATTGCGGTGCTGAAATTAAATCATGTACCAGAGAATCTCAGACCAATACCCATCGGAACTACTTCCGGACTGATAATTGGGCAGTCTGTCTTAGCTCTCGGCAACCCATTTGGTATCAATCAAACTCTCACAGGCGGCATTATTTCGGCTTTGAACAGAACAATAGATTCTCCAACCGGAAAACCGATTAAAGGAGTTCTGCAAACCGATGCAGCCATTAATCCTGGCAGTTCAGGCGGGCCACTGCTTGATTTGGAAGGCCGTATGATTGGCATCAACACAATGATAATCAGCAGCACTGGCATTAACGCCAATGTTGGTTTTGCTATTCCTGTGGATTTGATTCTCCGTGAAATTAAAGATATAACAACCCTAAACACCGCATCAAGTATCCAAGCATCGCGGCCAAGCCCTGAAGACCAAAATAGAGCCGCTGTTTTCAAAAGCGCAAAGGACGCCGTGGTGTTTGTCAGTGCGGAAACCGAAAAACCCTATAGCAGCGATGACAACTGGATTGGCAATATATCCAGGATTCCGCCCATGTCGGGAACCGGCATTGTGTGGGATAACCGTGGGCATATCGTAACCGCTTATTCAACAGTTATCATGAAAGATATTTCCGACCGTTCTTTTGAAGCTGAAAGACTTACAGTTACCTTGGCCGATGGGAATACTTACCGCGCCCGAATAATCGGAAGAAGTTTTGAATACAATATTGCTGTTCTGCGGGTTTTCGCGCCATTTAAAGACCTGCGTCCACTACCGCTTGCGCGGGCGGCAGATTTAAAAGTGGGGCAAGACCTCTTTGCCCTCGGCAATCCATTTGGAATGGATCACAGTCTCAGCGCTGGGATACTATCTGCCGAAAGGGACTTGGAACCCAGCTCGAGAGGCATGATTCAAACAGATGCGGCCATAAATCCCGGCAACAGAGGCGGACCGATGCTTGACAGCGAGGGAAACCTGGTCGGCATGGGTTTCTTTATAGAAGGTGGCGAATCCCATTCTGGAATCAACCTAGCTCTGTCAACAAGCACACTAAACCGCATAGTCCCGATTTTGTTGGCCAAAGGTCAGGTAGAACGGCCCATTCTTGGATTTGATAGCGTTGCCGATTTATATGCATCCCGTATTTTTAAGGTAGAAAAGGGAGTACTAATTCAAAGTGTTGCCCCTGATTCACCTGCGTTCCGTGCGGGTTTAAGGGGACTGCAACCCTCAAAAACCGCTATCGGGGCAGAGATCGGTGATGTAATAGTTGGTTTGCGCGGCAAACCTATTGATAATCAAGGAACCCTTTGGGACCTCCTTGAACAAGAACCATCTGGAGCCACATTGTCGTTTGACGTATTGCGCAATGGCAAGCGTATCAAAGTGGTTGTAAAGCCGGATAAAAGGTAGTATTACGGACCGCTACAGGCTCAGTTCAAAGGGTATCTTCAGTTTTTCCCAGCGGAGGTAGCAGGTGGCGCCGGTGGCGGACAGGTTTTCGAAGCCGAATTCCAGCCATTCGGTGAAGGTCGTCTCAGTCACGGGCTTGGCTGTAACCCGCAGCGCGTCTTCATCTTCCATGTATTTGAAACTGCCGGCCCCAGAACTGTTTTTGCTGAATATGATGATCCAGTCTTTGTCCTTATCTGGGATCATGTGCAGACCATACTTCCCTGCTGACAGTTCCTTGCCCTGGATTTTCACGGGCCCGCTGAATTCAATAGTAGTTGTGGCGTTGGCTCCAGCACGCCATGGAAATGGCTTAGGGGCGTATTGATTCGCCGGGGCAAGACCGTAGGGGACGAGTTCACCCCAGATCTTGCGCCCCTTGACTCCAGGTCGGCTGTAAACGATTGTGATGTCCGTATCAAGACCGATCCTCTGGACGACCGAAGCCTTTGGGCTGGTTGCCACCCTTGGGAGCCGAGGTGCCTCTTGCATCTGTTGTGTATCTTGCGTCTTCTGGGTTTCTTGTGCCGAAAGTGACGGCCATCCGCCGACAGTCAGCGCCAGCAGCGCTGTCAAAAGTCCTGTGCTATTCATGGTGGTTGCCTCCAAAAAAGGGGTTGGGTCTTAAGTGTATAGCATTTTTACTTGTAGAGCATAACAATGCTCTACAAGTATAGCAATTTATAGTCAACGCCCTTGACAAACAGTACAGACAGGCAAGCACCGCCTACGCCTCCCATTTCGCTCCCCGCCGATGGCGGCTCGCTCCATTACGGCGCAGTCTAGCGCATCCGCGCATT
>JAIRRD010000193.1 GCA_031256155.1 Holophagales bacterium | reverse complement strand
ATTCGGGGCCCTCCTTGATCCAACTGATCCAGGCCGAATGCAAAATAATTGTAACACACAATAAAAGTCAATTTCAAAACTCCTGTTTTGAAATGGCAACGAAGTTGCCAGGCTGCGCCAGAATAAAGTTGGAAGCGACTTTGGAGCGGATGGCGAAGTGATTAAACTGCAATAAGTTGAACTGCTATACATCAACTCTGTATGCGGACTCGCAGTATTCGCTCCAAGCGCATTTCCGGGCTGGCAATTTTCTGAACAGCTCGCGCCACGGCTTCGCGGCTGACACCCAGATGTTCAGCCCATGCGTCCAATGGTATGTCCCCACCTTCATGGAAATTTTTTATCCATTCATCCCAAAGAGCCTGGAGTTTTGCGCGGTCAGGTTCATGGCGATCCCGCCAATTACGCTCCTGTGGGCGCAATGGCTCATAAAATTTAAGTCCGCTCAATTTTTCCGGCAAAAAATGCTGCTCTTTTTCGTAATCATCATGGCTGTAGAAATAGCCCTCTCCGTATCCTCTGTATCTGCTGGTGGAAGCATGGGCATCCCTTATGCTTTCCGGCATTGGAGCATCCGGCGCGCTCATTGCGGCGCTGATAGCTTGAATAGTAGCATTTGATTTGGGAGCATTTGCCACGTAAATAACGGCCTGAGCCAGAGGGATCCTGGCTTCCGGCCAGCCTATCCTCTCTACAGCCCGGCTCACGCACTCGGCGAGAATGAATGCTTGCGGATCAGCGTTGCCAACGTCTTCTGCTGCTGTAACCATCATGCGGCGGGCTATGAAACGAGGGTCTTCGCCTCCTTGAATCATACGTGAGAGGTAATACAGCGCCGCATCTGTGTCAGAGCCGCGCAGGCTCTTCTGAAAAGCCGATGCCAAATCATAGTGCCCATCGGCTCTGTCAAAAAGCACGCGGCCTCCAAGGACATTGCGCAGCGTTTCCAAAGAGCGATCTGGAGCGGATAGGTCAATAAATGTCTCCAAGCCGGTGAGAGCAGCTCTCATGTCTCCGCCAGCCCAATGGGCCAAGTAGTCCAGAACTTCCTCATATTTTGGATAGTCTGGATATATATGCGAATGAGCGCGGTTCAGGACTTCATAAATATGTTCCGGTTCCAGCGCATTAAGCGGTACCAACTGACAGCGGCTGCGCAGAGCAGGATTCAGATAAAATGCTGGATTTTCTGTAGTGGCTCCTATGACTACGACTTCACCCCTTTCCACAAAAGGGAGCAGCAAATCTTGCTGTGAGCGGTTGTACCTGTGTATCTCATCCAAAAAAAGAACAGGCGCAATACCACGAAACAGCGGTGAGTTGCTGTTTTCAAGCAGAAACTTTTTTAAGTCTGCGGCGGATCCGGTTATACCCGAAAACTCCAGGAAGCCGCGCCCGGAAGCCGAGGCCAAAAGCCTGGCAAGCGTCGTCTTGCCAGTCCCGGGCGGCCCCCATAGAACCATAGAAGGCAGACGTCCCGAAGCGGTCAGTCTGGTCAAAATCCCCTTGGGGCCGAGCAGATGGGGCTGTCCCACAACATCTTCAATTTTTGACGGCCGCATCCGTTCGGCCAATGGAATTGAATGAACATTCATTGAGTTATCCTTTATAGCAATTTGCGCTTTCATAGTCCATTTACGGCGAGCCAAGCCCGCCTATGGACTATAAGCGGCTGTGATTCGCAAGCGAATCCCAGCATAGCGGTTTAACTACGAAAAGTTAAATCGCTATAAACGCAATTCGGTATTAGTATAAGCAAAGGAAAAGAAAGGAGTTCAATGTGCCAATGCCCTTCAGAGCAGTAAAAATCACAGATGATATCTATTGGGTAGGTGCGCTTGACTGGGGTGTGAGGGATTTTCATGGCTATCAGACAAATCGCGGAACAACTTACAACTCATTTTTGGTGTTGAGCGAAAAAATAGCTTTGATTGATACGGTCAAGTATGAGTTCAAAGATGAGATGATGAGCCGCATAGCCAGCGTCATAGACCCTTCAAAGATTGATTACATTATCAGCAATCATGCCGAGATGGATCACAGCGGATCTCTCCCTGATGTAATTAAGGCTGTTGCGCCTGAAAAAGTATTCACTTCAAAAATGGGAGCCGCCGCTCTGGCAGGGCATTTTCATGAAGGGCTTGAACTGACGCCTGTTGAAGACGGCGGGGAAATTACTTTAAGCTGCACCAACGCACCTGGAGGCCCACTAACATTGAAATTTATAGAAACACGCTTTTTGCACTGGCCAGACAGCATGTTCAGTTACATTCCAGAGCGCAAATTCTTATTCAGCCAGGATGCGTTTGGTATGCACTTAGCCAGCACAGAGCGTTTTGACGATCAAGTGCCGGATTGGCTTTTGGAATGTGAAGCCGCCAGATATTTCGCCAATATTCTGCTTCCATTCAGCGGGCTGATTCTCAAACTTTTAGAAAAACTTGAAAAATCAGGCTTGGAAGTTGATATTGCCGCTCCCGATCACGGCCCCATTTGGAGAAATAGTTTTAACATCGTAAAAAATTGGTACCATCGCTGGAGCAACCAGGAACTGAAACAAAAAGCGGTTGTAATATATGACACCATGTGGGGCAGTACAGAGTTAATGGCCAATGCAATTTGTGAGGGCTTATCTGAAACTGGCGTGAATGTAAAACTTTTACCCCTTTCTGTCTCGCACCGCTCTGATGTTGCCGCAGAAATATTGGACGCAGGCGCATTAATTGCTGGAAGCCCAACATTGAACAATCAGGTGTTCCCAACAATCGCCGACAACATGACATACTTGAGGGGATTGAAGCCCAAACCCAGAATTTGCGCCACTTTTGGTTCATTTGGATGGAGCGGCGAATCACTTAAACATCTGGATGAAATAATGGCTGCCCTCGGCTTTGAAAGCATTGGGCAAGTGAAAGCTAAGTATGTCCCCGACGATAAAGTCCTGCGCGAATGTTTGGAACTAGGGCGCAAAGCAGGCACCCGTGTTATGGATACACTGAAATGACTATGGAGTGCCTTAAATGTCCATATACATAAAAGCAATTCCCCTGATCTTGCTTGGAGTAACGCTCAACGCATTTGCCCAGATAGCCATGAAAAAAGCCGTCGGTGCCGCAGGCATGGAGTGGAGTTTTTGGCCACTGGTAAAGCTTTTTACACACCCATGGATGTTCGTTTGTATGGGGTGCTATGCCGTCAGTGTTGTCCTTTGGGCAGGTGCCATTAAATGGGTTCCGGCAAGTTACGCCTTTCCCTTTATGGCTCTGGGGTTTGTTTTTGTGGCGCTGATGTCCAAAATGATACTCGGCGAAACCATCCCTGTGATGCGCTGGGTGTCTATTTCCATTATTGTCCTGGGAGTCTGTCTGCAGGCCTTCACAGATGAATCCAGAAACAAAACATCCGAAGCCCTTAAACCCTCAATGGGAATAAATGAATTTGACAACTCCGATAATCACAAAGATAGCAATTCCATGTGAAATCTGCCATTCAGTTTTTGCGAGTATCTCCAACTATCAGTAGCCTTATCTCTTTGACCATTCGCACATTTCTGTCAACAAAAAAATCCGAGCGCGGGATTATGTTGTACAGTCCAGCACCCTTTCCCATGGGGTCTCCATTTTTGCGGTCAATCAAGAGAGCGCATTTTTCATCCAGGCTGTTGAAAACTTCCATGCCAGAGTAAACGGCTCTATATCCATCCACCGCCGTTACCAATACATACGTATTTTGTGGGTCAGTTCCCTCTGGAAGTAAATGCCGCAGGAGTCCTTTTAATGGGACACCTTCCCAGGTGGCTATACCTCTGTATCCTTTGCCCTCGCCAATTCCGGCATCCCTGACCATCACTCTTGGCAGCTTTTCAAAATCACTCAGTTCAAATGCGTGTTTGCGGCCATCCGGCCCAATTATTGTCGGTGTTTCAACAACGGAATCCCTGGAAGTTGCCCTCGTGTCTTTAACCTCAATGCCTACCTGGGAAACATTTATTTCTGTTAAATTTTCAACAAAACGCCCGGCGAAACCGTCCTGAGCCGCGATTAACATCCAGCCTTTGGGAAAGTGCAGTTTGGGAGGTGTTGGCCCTTCATGGCAGGAAATACAGACGCTCAAATCAATAGAATTTCGTTTTTTGACATCCAGCAGAACAGTCGGGTCATTTTTTCCGGCATTTAGCGGCGGATGGCGATGGGGCAAAATCATCTTTGCGCTGTCAGCTAAAAGGGGGCCTTCATCTCCGCAAAGAAAAACTTCGCCGAAGGAAAATAAAACTCTGTTGCCGCCTCCCTTTGCAGTGATGAATGTATCAAGCGGTCTGTCAAATCCATCGTTTTGTTTTTTTATTCCAATGCGATCAAGCACGTCTCGCAGAGCATATCCGCTCAATTCCAGCGAGCACAGAAAATCGCCTTTAGAGTCAGCAATTTTTACAAGCCGATTGTACCTGTTAAGACCCCGTGTGATTTTGGTGTCAACCATTCCGGATTTTGATACAGCACCGTTTATCACGGGTGCTTCCTGTGAAACACCAAAGGCTGCCGGTAAAAGCAGTGAAATCAGCATGGCTTTTTTAATCATTTCAGTCTCCTAAAATTTACAGCGTGCATTGACAAACCATGTACGCCCAGGCAATGGGAAGCCCAGTGTCTGTTGATAGTTTTTGTCAAGGATGTTGGAAAAACCACCCTCAATTTGTATGTCTTTGGCTAACATATAGCCAATGGTTAAATTTGCGGTAGTGTAGCCTGCCAGACGCCCTGTATTGGTGTCCCACACGTTGTCCTGACATTCCAGGCTGGCAATTACATTAAGTTGTTTAACAGGCTCAATCTTTGTAAATCCAGTTATTCTGTTTTTCGGCACACCCCTTAGCCTTATACCGGGAGCGCTCTTATTTTCACGGTGGAGATAGGTGTAATAAATGCCGTTCTCAAACCAAGATACCGGCTTGATATAAAAAGACAGTTCTACCCCCTGACTCTTCACCTTTCCGACATTTTGAAATTGGGACAGGGGTCGGCCGTCCTCCGAGACAGCGACTTCAACAACTTCTTCTATTAAGTCGGTAATGCCGCTATAAAATACCGCCCCTTCAATCCGCAGCCATGAAGTCAAAAATGCCTTAGCTCCAATGTCATAATTGGTTGACAATTCGGGCTGCAGTTCCGGGTTTGGGATATTTCTGTCAAAACGCAGCGAAAACCTGTCCCTCAAGGTCGGGAACCTGTCTTTTCGTGAAACAGTGAAATAGGTATGCACTTTCTCATTCATTTTCCAAAATGCCCCAAACTGGCCTTGCAAAAATTGATGACTGAAATTGCCATACCTGGCATACTCGCCTATCTCAAGTGCTTTTTGGATGTCCAGTCCGATACCAAGTGATAAGTTCAATTTGTTGTTGACTATAATCGAATCCTCAATGCCAACTGAACTGAGTTGGTCTTTGTAGCTTTTCCAATTGTTGCTATTGTCGTCAGACCTGTGAACGTCCCTTTTAATTTGAGCTATAGCCCTGATGCTATGGTTATCAAAAAAGGTCGTGCCCACTTCCAGTATGGCTCCATTGGTGTAATCGTCATATATGCTTATCCCATCATTCCGCAATTCACTAAAAGTGGCATTTGTGAACATGTGAATGATGTTTTTGAAAGTATCGTAATAAGCCCTCACTTTTAGATAAGTGTCGGCTCCAATATTGTTGTGGGAAAGGAAATAGATGTCATCTTTGTCCCATGTGGGCCACCGCCAAAATTGGGAGCTGCGGCTCCCTTCTGTTGCCACTGGCTGCCCTTTTTGCCCTTTTTGAAGCATGTAGCCAATTACGTATTCGCCACTTGAGTCAGGGGCGAACCCTATTTTTGCGGAGAACTTTGAATCCTTAAAATCGCTGTTACTGCGCCAGCCTCCCTCTGCGGAGGGTGTGGGTATGAAGTTTGTTGACATCCTGAAATTGCCGCTGTCCCGCAGACTTCCACCTGCTTGAATATAAAATTTGTCCATGCTGCTTCCAATGTTTACGGCAGCCGTTTTTCCATCTCCGTCCGCAGTACCTAGAATTGCGTTGCCTTCAAATTTTTTGCTTGGTTTTTTTGTGATTAAGTTTATGGCTCCACCGAGCGTATTTGGCCCAAAGGCTACAGAGCTGAACCCCTTGGCAACCTGGATTTCGGCCAGGTCAAATGTCGCAAAGCGC
>JAIRRD010000192.1 GCA_031256155.1 Holophagales bacterium | reverse complement strand
GAGAATTGTTGGGACAGCGCCCGTTGGCGGTCAGAGAGAGTACTCACTGGGGCTGGGCAACATTTGATCAATCGTTGAGTCAGAGTTTAAGAGCGGGAATATCCAGCTTTGACCCGGATGCACCAAAGGATTCCAATATCTGGCATGAGGGTCTGCCGTTGGACTATGCGCGTGAAGAAGAGCCGCTTGTCGGCCTTTTGAGCCTGGCCTTGAAAATTGCTGGCATCCAGGCAGATTATCAGACCCATCCCATCGCAAGCAGAATTTTGAAAAGTAACAGGACACATCTCATTGGCATGGTCAATGAGAGTTCACAGGAAGCGCGGCTTGCGTTTGTCGGAAAAAAATACAGAATTGAACTTAAAGCAATGCCGGGAAGGTCATCCCTGTGTTTGATAGACGCAAATACGGGAAAAATTCTGGCATCTTACAAGCCGCCGGAATTTGATTGAAGCATTTTTGGAGAATCTATGGACTGGCACGCCTTTAGAAAACGATTTCCCCTGCCTGAAGATGAGATATTTTTGAATACAGGCACACTGGGGTGCGCCGCGAACTCGGTAATAGATAAGCTCTGTCAGAGTCAGCGCAAATTGGCGGCTACCATAGCTAACTGGGAATATCTCAATGATGACAGAGAATGGATAACCGGATACACGCCTGAGAAAAACCTGCGAAACCGCCTGGGCAGACTGTTTGGCGCGAATCCATCAGAAATATCACTGACGCAAAACGCCACTATGGGAATCAATTTCATTGCCCACGGCCTGGACTGGCAGCAGGGTGATGAAATCATTCAAACAAATCAAGAGCATCCAGGGGCAAGATGTCCGTGGGAAGTGCTGACAGAGCGCAATGGCATTGTGGTCAGGCAAGTGCATTTACCGATTCCCTTAAACGATCCGGCAGAAATACTTAACCGCATTGAATCTGCTTTTACAGAGCGCACAAAATTGCTGGCAGTTCCGCACATAACTTCTGGACTTGGAACTGTGTTTCCGGTGAAAGAACTTTGCGCTCTGGCGCGCGCAAAAGGAGTAATTTCCCTTATTGACGGCGCTCAGGTTCCCGGACACGTCATGCTCAACATCAGCGACATCGGGGCAGACGCTTATAGCGCGAGTTTACATAAATGGCTTTTTGCCCCCGCCGGCAATGGTTTTTTGTATGTTCAAAAAGAGCTTGTCAACAGAATTTGGCACACACAGTCGAGTGAGGCATGGAAAGACCCGGATACCGGTTTTCGTTTGCAACAGCGCGGCACAGGTAATCCAAGTCTGCTGCATGCGCTGGATGCCGCTCTGGATATTTTTGAAGAAACCGGCCCTCAAAATTGGTGTCTTCGCGTAAAAACACTGGGGGACATCTTGCGGCGCGGTATTCAGGAGATGCCTGAATTGCGCGTAAAGCTGCGGTTTAACACCTCCACGCATCCAGAACTGTGTGCGGGTATAACGACTATTGAGTTTGCGGATATCCCTTCACCCAAAGTTGTTCGCCACTTATGGGACAACTGCAAAATTCGTGTCCGGGACGTTGGAGAACCCTACGGATTGCGAATCAGCACAGCGGCCTATACGCAAGAGTACGAAGTAGATAAACTAGTAACTAAATTGGGCGAACTGTGTTGACGCCAAATAGCATTCAAGATGAATATAGTTTATGAAATCAAAAAACAAATCCAAAATTAATTTTCAAGAGGTCTGACGCAGGCGGCTCTCTGCGGCTTAAGTCCTTATTTGTAAGCGTGGCATGATAGGACAGTTCGAATGTGAAGTTAAAGACAGGACGGCTATAAAAAGAGTGTCCGATACTGATTATCCCGCCCAGTCTGTTCTTTCTGGTTACATCTAATTCATAGCCCCACCAGTCCTCAAAGGTACGCGAAAATCGCTCGAAATCGCCGGAAATACCAACAGCTAAAAAGGTTCCTCTGTGTTCATATGCATCTCGCAGAAAGAACTGCCATTCGCCGCTGAGTGAAAACATTGTGTGACGCAAATTAATTGTGTCATATCCAGAAGCAGTGTTCGTACCATTTGTTGATGTTCCGCCAATCCCAACACGGAAAGCAACATTTTTTTGCAAAGGAAAACTCATCGTTAATTGTCCGCCAAGACCAACGTCATATCCCTCTACCTGAGACACCGGTAAATCAAGAGATGGAAGGTAGGTTTTTTCGCGAAATTCTCCCATAGGAACCAAGATATTGAAAACGAGACCCACATGATTATGGGTCTGGGCTTGCAGTGAAGTCAGAGATGCAAACGCGAGGGCAATGAAAGGAATTTGTCTCATGTGTGGACTCCTTTAGGTGATAAAGATATGCCAATAACATGCCAAGTACAAATATAGCCATTTTTTGCGATGCGGTGTAAATATGTGGTGCATTCCGCCCCATTGAGTGGCAAATATGCAACACTGAAATTTATTATACCAAACTTGCGAGCTGCTGGAAACGCTTGCGATGCCGTTGCTATCCACCGTTTGGCAGGCATTTTAAGCAAAGAATGCTACAATTTAAGTATCTGTTTGCAAAACTTCGTTTTGTAAGTTCAACGGAGTTGATGGACTGTGTCAGAATAAAAATGTATGCGACTTTAGTAGTGGACAACGAAATGGAAGGCGCAGATCAAAATGTTTTTTGCAAGTACCTCTAAGGTGAATTGGACATGGTTTGGAATAAGGATTTGGCAAAATTGAAACAGGAACTAAAGACACAGGAAGGGAACAGCACGGATCGTGCGCCTGCTAAACCGATTAAAGCAAGTCCGCCGCCTGCGGTGCCTAAATCTTTAGATGAAGAGGATGCTTTGTTTTTGTCAGCCATTGGGGGTGCCGTGACCATAGCGCCAAGAGTGCATGAAATTTCTGAGACCCCCAGCGAATTTAAAGAAGCGATGTCTCAACTAAAAGGCATTAAACCAAAAAATTCTAATATACCGATTTCGACTGAGTCTTCAAAAACCTCGTTAGAGCGACCCGCAGTAGTTCCAGAAAAAGGTGAAATATTCAATACTGTTTCACGTGAAACCCTTTCAAAAGGGGTACCTGAACGCGAGGGTGGTATTGAGTTGATAAAGAGGCCCCCGGAAAAAATTCAGTTGGCGGCTGGCATGGTCATTGAAGTTGATGGGGTATTGGATCTCAGAAATCATACTGTTGAAGATGCCAGAGAACGATTAAAAGAGCGTGTATTCGATGGTGTTTTTCTCGGCTGGCGTTCACTTCATGTTATTTTAGGCAACTCAGAACCGCTAAACCAAGCTCTGATTGATTATATAAATTCGCCCCAATCTCACCCATTGTCCAGGTACGCGCAAGCCCCTGTTCCAATGGGCGGAACTCAAGCCTGGATTTTGTACTATGGAAACCATAACAATAAAATGGAGGATATATGACGCTGTTGGCTGTGGGCAGTATTGCCTTTGATGATTTGGAGACCCCCATGGGCATCAGGAGCCATCTGCTTGGAGGCTCTGCTACATATTTTAGTATCAGCGCCAGTAATTTTTACTCTATCCGGCTTGTGGCGGTTGTAGGCGATGATTTTGGCAGTGCGGAAGAGGCTGTTTATCGTGAACACTCCATAAACCTGGACGGAGTTATTCGTCAGCCGGGCAGTTGCTTTCATTGGAAGGGACGCTATGGGTTGAACATGAACGAAGCTCACACTATTCAGACAGATTTGAATGTTTTTGCCAATTTTGTACCAAACCTGCCAGACAATTACAAAAATACGCCCTATTTATTTTTGGGAAATATTGACCCCTGTTTGCAGCTTGAAGTAATAAATCAAATGTCAGCCCGTCCCAAGTGGATTGCCCTTGACACAATGAATTTCTGGATTGACGGGTCAAGGGATGCGTTGGAGAAAGTAATAAAAAAGATTGATATATTGCTGATAAACGAAGCGGAGGCCAAGAGTCTCTCAAAAGAAAGCAATGTGATGAAAGCTGCAAAGATAATTAACTCTATGGGGCCAAAGACTGTTGTGATTAAAAGGGGTGAGTACGGAGCGATGCTTGTTACTCCTGATATTTGTTTTCCGGTTCCGGCGATGCCAATAGAAAATATCATTGACCCGACCGGCGCGGGCGATACATTTGCCGGTGGTTTCCTTGGTTATCTGGCCTCGCAGGGCAATCTGGAAGAAACATCGCTGAAGTATGCCATGTTTGTTGGCACGATTGCGGCAAGTTTTACTATTGAAAATTTTGGCATTGAAAAAATAGCTTCGGTCTCAATGTCCGATTTTCAGGGAAGGCTGAAACACTTCCTAGAAATACTGCGGATGCCTGAACTATAATTATTCGTGAGTATCCTTTGGGGGTAATCATGGCTCAAATAAGATGGGCGCTAAATACTTGCAGGTCGGCTTTACTTGCTGTTAGCCAAACATTTCATATAAAAAAAACCTTAGTCACACTGCCAGTTCTGGCTACTGGTTTTAGCGGCCAACATATTATTACAAGCCAGGATTTTAATAGCTCAGAGACAATCAAGATTGCTCCCCACGCGTCCAAGTGGGATTATCCAAAAGAAGTTATAATAGAAATGGGTCAAGAACTGCACATTGTTGTAAAGGGGGATACATTATGGGGCATGGGGCAAAAATATCTTGGCAATTCTTACGCTTGGCCGCAAATTTGGGAGATGAATAAATGGGTTAAAGACCCACATTGGATATATCCCGGCGATCCCCTTTTAATACCCGCCGATAGAACAGTATTTGGTCAGGGTGGCCTTGTACCTCATCCGGACAAATTTGTAGCTGACCTGCCGCCGGACTTACATTTAGTCAGAAATTCCGTGCCTTCAAGATTGATTGGATATACGTACGCATTCCAGGATTATTTGCATCTTCCTTATTTGGTTCCAAAAGGCGCAAAAGCTCATTTTAAAGAATTGGGAGCTATAAAGATAACCGGGTGTCAGAAAGAAATACGAAACCTTTTAACAAGGGGCGATGTCATTTACCTGGACGGCGGTCATAACAAAGGACTTCAGGCGGGCGACCGTATGATGGTTTTAAAAGTTGTAAAGACCAAGCTCAGACATCCAGATGACAAATTTGGTCTGAAGCCGATTGGCGATGTAGTGCAACATGCCGCTGTCCTAAGAGTTTTGGCTATTCATCCCAAAAACGCAGAAGCGGTCATTGAGGATACGCTTGATGGCGTTGAGATTGGCGACTATGCTGCCGCTTTTGTGGAACCGGCGCTTATTCACTCTAAAGACGCCCCTTTGAGAAAAGACCACTCGGAACCTGTTCCTGTAAATACATCCGCACAGATTATTTATGGCAGAAATAATGTCTCATACTTCGGTTCCGGTTCTCTTGTTTTAATTGATAAGGGTAGCAAAGTCGGCTTTAAAACCGGCGATGTCCTTTTGGCAGTTCGCAAAAAGCCTTTGTCGGGCGAGAAATTATTTTCCCAGGCTCATAAAAGTGACCCGCAGACTAACAAATATTTAGGACAAATGCTTGTTGTGAGGACTGACAATAATTCTTCAACATGTTTGGTTCTCTCCTCAAAATCAGAAATTACCCTTGGCGACATCGTTACAAATTAGAACAATTTCAGTTTAACAATAACGCGCTCACCTAAATTTGGGAGCGTATAGGGATATGTTTCATAATCCCATTCGCCATTAATTTCCGAATGGTTCCATGCAGGTCCCTTAAACGCGAAAAATGGCGCTCCTCGCGCAGAGTGTCGTTTCCACCAACTTAAAAGTAAATCCAATGAACCAACAGCTTTTGCGGTTCCAAAATGCGCGTTTAACGGAGGCATTGATTCTATGGAGCCGCATACAGCGCGAAGATTGTTCAGCCCAGTTTCAAGGGCAGTCTGTCTTGTAAAAGCCATTTTCTTATGACTGCGGTCAATAGCTAAAACACAGATATCTGGCCTGTAAGCCGCTATAACAAATGCCGGTATTCCCATGCCTGACCCGAAATCGGCAACTATAGAACCTGCGGCGAGATGCTCCAAATGTGGAATCAGCGCCGCTGAATCCAGCAAAAGAGCTTCAAAGCGCATAGTTGCGGACAAGGCAGTTATAGAGTGAACGCTGTTCCACTTATCCAACAGGCGCAGATAAATTTCCGCTGTATCTTGAATTTTTGAAGGAAAAATCGGTGTAAACATTTGCTTATGACTTCAA
>JAIRRD010000105.1 GCA_031256155.1 Holophagales bacterium | reverse complement strand
CGCAACGCTTCAGAAGCTCGCTGGATTTGGAAATATTTTCCGCCAAACCCAACTCACTGCCATCAAACATGTGGGCATTGTACAGATTTGACTGTCCGGCGGAGCGTCTGCGCTCCGTTTCCTCAATCAGCGGCAGTACAAATTTCTCAAGATACTTGGGATGGCAATGGTCTGTGTGCAGCGCGACATTCACGTCATAGAACTGGGCCATGTAGTGAACATAGTTGGCAAGAGCTATAGCTCCTTTGGCCATATCTTTTACGCCAAGCCCTGACATGAACTCGGCCCCGCCAGTGGAAATCTGAACGATTCCATCGGCATTGGCGGTTTTCAACCCAAGCAGGACAGCATTGGCTGTCTCGGTCGAGGTCACGTTAAAGGCCGGATAAGCGAATTTGCCCTCTCGGGCGCGATTCAGCATACGTGTGTATTGGGCTGGTGTAACTACAGGCATCATGAACCTCCAGGAAGCCGAACAAAATCAATTCGTAGTATACAGTAGTAGCAAGATTTGTTCAAGTAGGATTTAAGGTTATATAACTATTTTCGCTTGTATTGCTCGCTTAAGGGCAAGCAATACGCGGTCAGGATTTGTTTGCAAATCTTGACATAGCGGTTTAACTTATTTTAGTCAAACCGCTATAATGTTTTGCTTGTAAGAACTACCATCACTGCTATATCAGACAGTGTAGTAGTCCCAATTACAGTTGCATCATCATCGCTTAGGTCAACATAAGCATTTGAAATTTCCATAATCGGTCTTCCAAAATAACTACCTATAAATATCATAAATCTGGCAGATAATTTTCCTGTTTCACTATTTTTTATGGGATCAGATAATGTCCAGTTAAATACAGCGTCTTTTTCATCATACGGAAAAAAAATTTTCCCTTGACCCTTAACTGGTATGCCGTTAGGCTTGATAATCTGAGTGCATAAAGCGCCATGTGAAAAATATTTATAACCAAATTTTTCTGAAATGGAGGAAAAGATTTCGGATAAATATGCAGGTAAGGTAGAGACATGTATTGATTTTTTTGAGGCAAAGACTATATGAAGGCAAATTTCTATGGGGTTAGCCTCCGGCAATGGCTGATCTAATGATTTTATTAAATTTACTAAATTATCAACATTATCAGGCAAATCTTTTATAGTAATTGTACTAATTTCTCCCAGAGAATTGTAGTAGAGCTGAGCATCATCAGAGTTGCTGATAAGTGGCCTTACTATACTCATTATATCCATAGGGTTACGATGTTTTAATATAACAATATCAGTCTTTAGAGAAGAGTCGAAAACGGGTTTTGGCGTTTGCTCGCTTTTCACTTCCGACACATTTTTTTGCGTGGGCGCAGGTAATTTCTTTGCACTTCCTGTGGTGGCCTGCCCCGGCAACACCGGACAGACGGCTAGCAGTGTGAAAACTAATTTATACAAATTTACTTTCAAACTAGCGCAAATTGGTATAAGGTGGCGGGAAGTGTTGACTGTGCGCCCCGCAAGTTTTTTAAAAAACTGGGTTCCCCGGTTTTTCAAAAATTTTGGCGCATGGTCTTCAAGACCTATTGAACGCAACTTAGTATTAGATGGGTTGTCCATTTGAATCTCCTGAAAGAGCTTTGGTTGATGGGTTTGTTTTAGTGACCCAAATAACTCTGATATTTGGATCCTTCAAATAAAATTCAATGCGGGTGACAGTCAGTTCGCGCTCCAAACCGACTGACTGACTTTTAGCGCGGGGAGGTTTTATGCGGCGTTTGACAGGCTCATAAACTGTTTTCTCAAGTATGGACGGCGTTAACTCCGCATCTGGTTGGGCGGTGATTATCTGTTGCGCCTGTTGATTGACTGTGGGGTTGTCAGGTTGGGAAACTGCGGCTATAAATTTTGGTTCCAGATTTTTTTTTGCGCTGTGGAGGTTGTAGAGTATCACAGCGGCAAGGGATGCGGATGCGGTGAGCAGCCAAGGCATAGCGCGCCTTAGAGCATTTTGCTTAGAGCAGTTTACTTTCTCAAAGTTAAACTGCTCTAAGCTGGACACATTTGACTTTACCGGCTTGTATTCGTTTGAATGTAGCTTGATATGGCGAATATCCGCCATCGCTTTATTGCGAATCTTAACGCGCTCTTCAGCGGTAAATGGATGTTCCGATGGAGTTTGCAGCCATGACAGCGCTTCGCTGTAAGCCAGCGCCTCCGATTTGCAGACCGAGCATGAGTCCAGATGGGCCTGAACTGAGTTCATCTCTTGTTTGGATAATTCGCCGCTGACCCAAAGGGGCAATTTTTCAGTGACGTGGGGAGTATTCATAGACGGCCTCCTTGAGATCGGCCAGATTTATGTAAAACTCGCTGACAAAAATTTTTTATCTTGTTTCTCGCCGAAGAAATCTGCGTGCGGACTGTGCCGGCCTTTAACCCCAGCACACGAGCGGTTTCATTCGTTGACAAACCTTCCATATCCCGCAGTACCAAAGCAGAACGTTCTGCCGGTGTGAGTATGGACAATGCTTTTTGAATAAGCTCCCTGCGCTGCTGCTGTAATACGTATATTTCAGCCTGGTCGCTAATGGGAGATGGAATTGATTCTAAGGTTTGTGAATCAAGCGCCAGATGTCCCCGCTTTTTTAAATAATCAAAACAGACATTGGCCGTGATACGGCCGACCCAAGCCATGAAAGATTCACCTATCCTGTATGAATCCAGTGATTTAAATATCCTTAAGTACGCCTCCTGACTTGCGTCCCTGGCCTGCTCTTTATCGCCCAAAAGACGCCATGCAAGTCCCAGCACGCGCCCCTCGGTTTCAAGCATGATTTCGTCAAATGCCTCTATCTCGCCACCGCGTACACGCAAAACCATCTCATCCAAGGGGCTGACACTTGTCAAAATCGGCAACGCGCCATTGACAAGTGGCATACCCTCTACCCTTTCCACGGCGCCAGACATCCGACCTCTTTCCTCCATGTATATCTATACTGATAGTAAGGGAAAAGTGTAGAAAAATTTTTATAGCAGTTCAACCCGAGTTGCGTTCAATAGACATTGAACGCTGTATGTATTTCCTAAAGCATTTTCATAAAAATTTCTGTAACTCGAAACAAATTTATGTGTAGAGGGACTCCGACTGCTTCATGCGCTGGAAGTCTGTTCTCAATCTAACTCTCAGTGGCGCTGTCACTGATTTTATGGAGCAAAACATGTCTTTTAAACCACAAAACTTTAACTGTCCGCATGGTCGTGGTCAATGCGTGACATCTCCCACTGTCAATCACTACACGGCGATTCCTGTTGTCAATGGGACGACTCAATGCGATAGATTCAATAGCTGTCTTGTGTCAGCTATCAAAAATAATCTCAGAGGTGATAAGGGCGATACTGGCCCTCGGGGAGAAAAAGGCGATAGAGGTGATAGAGGCGAGGCCGGAGCGGATGGGTGTTCCATAAGCATAAAAGGCTCTTTTGATTCCGTGGAAGAATTGATTAAAACTCACCTCACTGCTCAGTTGGACGATGCCTATTTGATCAATGGCGATTTGTGGCTCTGGGATGGCTTGGCCTGGAAGAACGCTGGCAATATTCAAGGGCCGCAAGGGATTCAGGGAGAGCCGGGGGCAGTGCCTGAAATAGAAATCGGTGAGGTTAAGACAGTTGAAGCCGATGAACCCGCCACCGTAACGATAGAACCTAGCAGCGACGAGCCTGCCAGGTATTTCATGAACTTTGAAATACCAAAAGGCGAACAAGGCGAACAGGTTCCACTACCTGAAATTGAATCTGTTGACGTAAATGTGATTCCTTTGAATGAACAGGCAAGTGCGGGAATAGAACTTCAGGAAAAAGGTAAATATAAAATCACATTCAATTTGCCCTCGGGTAAAGGAGATGATGGCAAAGTCGGCCCCACTGGCCCCGCTCCAACTATCCAAATTGGCGAAGTACTGACATTGCCGCCAGGCAGTGAGGCAAGCGCTCAGATATATCTCGGTGACACAGAAGGGGAATACCTCATAGACTTTCAGATACCAAGAGGCGAGCAGGGTGAGACCGGAATGCAGGGGGATGTCACAGGTGTGGGAGCCGTTTTCCAAACAGAGGACGATGTTAAAGCGGCGATTGAAGAAGCCCTGAAAGAATTTGAACTAGGCATAGGCGGGGCAAACAGCGGTATTCAGTGGACAGACATTGTTGTAAATACAATGGCAGACCTCAAAGCCCCAAACTTCCCACAGACTGTTGGCATATTGCATTTTGTCAGAAATACAAAGCGATTCTATTACTTGGCGGAACCTGGCGGAGCATGGATAGAGTTTCGCGGAAGCTCAACAATACAACCTGGCCCTGGGCCAGACGACGGAAGCGGAGCGCCAGCCAATCTGACTGTCAGAATTGACATGGAAAATCAGCCAGATGTAGATTCGACACCTACAGGAATACAAATAACTGTCAAAAACACTACCAATGTCCATATTGAAAACATATCCCTTTCACATATCATGCAAGAGGGAGAAGATTCATATACCTTTGAACTTCCAAGCGGCCATATTTATCGAGTTGAGGTAAGTCGAAAAGCCTACTTTAGCGCCGCTGACCCAGGCTTTTTTGACATTGACATACCTAATCCCGATGTTAAGCATGAAGTAACATTTACTTTCCTTGCGCTTCAAAAATTTCACTTTGGTATAGAAATAGACAACTCCACAGCCGCGCCAGATGGATATATCAGAACAAGATACCTATTTGATGCAGTTGGCATGAGACCAGCCAAAATGGATTTTGAGACGGGTCAGTTTGACTATGGAGATTGGGAAGGTATCCTAAAAAGGCTTTGCCGACCGGTCATGCTCACATGGGATGGACACGTTGACCAACAACTTGACTGGAATGACCAGACAAAGAAACTTGATGGAACGCCGTCAGACATATCAAACATAGACTTTCCAGGCAACGCAATGGTGGAGTTCAGGGAATTTACCTGGGTAAAAACCACACCCACCATGATTGCTATAGCTAATTATCAAGTGGACAGCACTTATACAGAGACGCCTTTCCGCAAACTTGATGGCACAAGCGCAGAACGCGTTTATATTGCTATGTTTGGCGCGACATACCAAGCCGCTATTGCAGACGACCCATTAGGTTTTCCCTATGGCAAATTTCGTTCAATAGCAGATAGGCCAGGAATAGGTCAAAACATATATTGGCTTGCAAGAAGCGACTACCGACAAGCTCCAGCAATAGGAACTGATGCGGTTGCGGAACGCTGGATGCCAGTATATGAAAGACTTGGCGTTCCATATGATTGGAACGCATGGTACCAAGCCCGTTGGGGATATGTCATGAGTTGGCTCATGATTATCTCAAAAAACACACACTTACTCACACCATATGGAGACGGCCCACACAAAGCCCCTACACCTGCCAATGTGACAACAACAGGCACACTTGCTGCGACAGGCCCCTTTTATGGAGAGCGCAAAACTAATAACCGCATGAAAGCCCTATTCATGGAAGACCTTTGGGGAAATTATCAAACATGGGTTAATGGTATCTATAATAACGGCGGAGTGAGAGTTTATGTAGCTTCATATCAAGGCGCAACAATTATCAATCACGGTGATTCAGGAAGTTCTTGGGGAACTAATTGGAATAGGACATCAGTGCCAAGAAACAATGTCTTTTTATTTGCTGGGGATAATGAAAAAGGCGGGTCAGAAGCTACTTTCTATGGTTCTGCCAATACCCATAAAGACCTTAGCGGGGGCAGTACGGCTACAGACGCCACTTTTGTAGGTTGTTCAGTCAAGGTTGGCAATAATGTTGACATGACATATGGCCCAATAGCACTTATTACAACAAGAAATGGAACTCACACTGTACCCGTATTAATCCGTATGAGCTACCCAAGATAAATCAAACTGTCTTTAAATTAAGACTATTTTTCAAGGAGTGAACAATGTCACAATCTCAATATGCCGAAATAGTAAGAGGCATAGGAAACCAACCATATATTGTAGTTTCGAAAGGAAACGCCTCCTTTGGCCCTGCATTAATGTTCCCACCCGAATCAACTCAAATGGCAGTTGACATCACAGACATTAAACCAGAGCCGAATATAGGGGACTGGTATCACCCAGACACAAACACCTTTACACTGCCGCCCCCTAAGCCTGAATTGATTGTCAAGTCAGTTGTTGGCGTGGAGATTGACGAAAAGGCGGGGCAGACTTTTCAGGTTAATGAGGAATTGACGGAGGCAACTCTGACCCTCGGCGTTGCGCTCCGCACAGACT
>JAIRRD010000051.1 GCA_031256155.1 Holophagales bacterium | reverse complement strand
TGCTCAACGCCCTTAGGCATTAGATCTGAATACACCGAGCTATTGCAGCCTATCCAGTGAACAAGAAGACGGTGCTCAACGCCCTTAGGCATTAGATCTGAATACACTTGACCAGGAGGCGGAATGGAAAGCAACTGAAGATTAGTGCTCAACGCCCTTAGGCATTAGATCTGAATACACTCTGTTGTGCAGTCTTTTTGATTAACAATTTCATGTGCTCAACGCCCTTAGGCATTAGATCTGAATACACTAAAGAGTTTGGGGTATGAATACGACCCCTGCTCACAGTGCTCAACGCCCTTAGGCATTAGATCTGAATACACACTTATTTCTATTGTTTCTGCCCAATTCATTACACGGTGCTCAACGCCCTTAGGCATTAGATCTGAATACACTTCTGTAAGTCCAGATCTGCTTCGGGATTGATCGGTGCTCAACGCCCTTAGGCATTAGATCTGAATACACCAGCAACCGCAAACTGGCAGTCAGTCACGTACGGGTGCTCAACGCCCTTAGGCATTAGATCTGAATACACCATAGCCAGAGCCATCGCCATAGCCAGAGCCAGAGCGTGCTCAACGCCCTTAGGCATTAGATCTGAATACACGGTCTAGCTCATCTATGTCGGCTTTTGCCATACACGTGCTCAACGCCCTTAGGCATTAGATCTGAATACACATCGAACGTCGCGGGATGTCATTTATAGTGGACTGGTGCTCAACGCCCTTAGGCATTAGATCTGAATACACATAAAAACATTTGAATACGCTATGTGGTTTATACCTTGTGCTCAACGCCCTTAGGCATTAGATCTGAATACACCCCCATATTGAATATTATTACCATTATTTAGGTTTTCAAAGAGCCATTTCATGTATGTATAAATTCTGTCATGTGTTTTAGATGAAGTAAATGTAGTTGGTCAACTATTTGATGCAAATACAAAACTTAATGTTATTCATGTATCGTAACATTAAATTTTGCGTTCTTGTTTATATTTCAATGAATATTTATGTAAAACTAGATTTTTTTTCAGATTGATGCTTGATTGCCTGTGATTTTGAAACCCAGTGGAATTTCTGTCCTCCAATCTTTTGATCCATGCCTGTCCTGAATACGCGATTGACATGATGGGCAAAGGTGGATAATAAGCAATCCATCAACACTATCCATTTTCTGGTTAAGTTCAAATCTTAGCCGAGCTAGAGCCCTTCGGCTTAGAAATGTACGAAATACTGAAAATTGTACGCGCTCACCATAACCTTCCAAACATTTAGCCACTTTAGACCTGCGCTTATCATCAGATACGTCATAAGAAATGATGTACCAATGACGTTCTGGGGGATTCTTCACCGTAAACTCCACATAGCAAATAACCCTGGATGTCCCATCCAAGTTTTTTCCAATAATCTGACTTCTAACTCCATAAGTCGATGGTAGCTAAGACTATAACCAAGTACTGGATGTTTCCATGTTTCGGTTTTACGTGTTTCAAAAAGTGCTATGGCTTGATTGCGACCTTCATCGTTTAGATAAATGCCTACGCCAAGCTTGTGGAAATGCATGTCCATATTCCATTGTCGCCGATTAAGGCTTGCTATTACTACTATGTCAACCAATGGTGTGCGAAATAATTCCATGATATCTAGTGCTAATGGATAAGCTGCAGATCTAGCAGTATGCATTATTCCAAATGATGGTTCTAAACCAACGGTTAATATAGCTGAGACTATATCGCGGTAAAGTAATTGATATCCAAATGACAGTAAAGCATTAACAGCGTCTCGCGGTGGTTTTCTGTTTCTACCATAAAAGTGCAATTCCGACGGCAAATCCGCAAGTATTAATTGATTAAAAGAGTCAAAGTAAGCTTGGGTACCTCTACCTTCGATACCCCGTAGATATTCAATAGTTTTTGATTGGGGGATTGCTTGTAAACACACACGCAATTGACTAAGGTTACTTTGAAGCTGTAGATTTCTATTTTTACCACGCGTTGCGCGTAACATAAAAGCCAACTGCATGCGCAGTTTTGCCCGCACCAGTTCTTTTGCACGCTCCAAACAAAAATTCAGGTCGCTTAGTGCTTCATACTGTCTGATTCGCCGCTGAACACCCCCTTTACCAGGTGCCGAACCACCAAGATAGCGCCCTCCACTGCCAAGCCAATGTATTTGGACATCTCGCGCAAAACAGAGGTGTATAGCTTGAGTGGTGGCTTGGACATTGCCATGCAAAGCGACTTGTTCGACCTGCTCTATTGGATAGCTTTCTTCGACATCATTTAAAGGTTTTACAACCAATCTGTTGTTTGATTTTGACAACTGCGTTCCATGTCCCACTACATGAAGTGTTAAGCGATCATGATGTTTTGGATATAGTCTTAAGGGTTCCCAATCTTCTCTTGCCTGAAAACGTTCTTCTTCTGGTAAGCAAACTGGAGCAAGACTACAGTGAATGCATCTTTTTGAGTGGGGAGTTATTTCCGGCCGTGTTGTACTCTCCCTAAGAATATCCATATCCTTAATTGCTATTTCAAGCTCCTGGTATTCCTGGCGGCCTATACGTATTTGCACACTTTTATTGTCGGCATGATAGCGAACACGTGCTTCTGTTACCTGTGTTTCCAAGTGTTCCGACAACAACACCGCATAAGCTGTAACTTGTAAGCGATCTGAATCCCAGGCTTCTGCCCCATGGTCACCTTTTCTGCTACGCCCCCTTTTGTGTTCTAAAATGCACCAACTCCCATTGGAGTAGCGACATGCGTCCAATTTTCCCTTTAATCCCCACTCTTCACTTTCTAATGTAAAGGTGTGAAACACCGATTTTTCGCCATTTTCCAACTCGTAATGCAATTCCCTGCCCACAATCACACGTTCATCTGCGAGTCTGATTTCCTCCACCTCCTCTAAATAAAAGAGACGGGGGCAGTAGGCAAAGGCATGCACAGCCATTACCCTTGTTAAAGTCATGTTGCGGCTGGTTCTATTTTTGGGATTCGTTCTACCGATGGGGTACTGTTTATATTCTCCATACTCCCAACTACATAATTAGTACCTGACATGCCAACATGATCTACCCATACAGGAAAGGTAAGATTTCCATTTGAATCAAGCAGAAACGCATGACATGTGGATTCTGGCGAGGGCGCGGTATCAATCAGCCACGCATCATTAATAAGGTGCGTACTTTCGCCGAGAGACCATCCACCGAAACGATAGATTTTTTCTGGATTTTTCAAAGCCATTGTGACTCTTTGCTCCAGTTTCTCATCCGCCTTGTCATCGCCATTGTCGCACCAAATCATTAATTCAGCGTTGCACCACAGTTGTTGCAAGTCTGGACGCGCATTTTCAGCACTTCCTTGAGACAGTTCTTTTTTTTTAACTCTCCAGAAAGTTCTCAGCACAGTACTCAAAGTCGGGCGATTCAACAATCCAGCGGTGATTCGAACTCCTATGTGGGTTTCTCGGTCTGTTTCACCAACAAGAGAAAGCAATGCGCCATAGCAAGTCGCGGGAGGCGGCAGTATTTCAGTTTCCCAGTATTCTCTGGCATGACCCTTCCTCCAGCATGCGATTGGAACAGTAATGCGCAAGGCGATCATATGAGATTAAACCTTTGCCAGCAGGTTTTCACAGGCTGCCAATGCATTTTCACAGACTGTCAAAACACCTGGCTTGCCATCAATGCAGAGGAGCTTTAAGGCATTTACGTCTAAGGCGTTCAACACCGTTCCGCCCACAAATAGCCCTTTCGTTTTTATATCGCCTAACTTGACCTTTTCAAGAAGTCTATCAAGGTGGATGGCACTGTCTGTTCCTGTGTCGAAGCAGTACATGATTCTCGGTGCTGGGTCTTCGGTAACTCTGATTACAATGCTTTCTGGGCTAAAGTCAAACAAGAATCGCGCATTGTTGCCAGCAACCGGACCAAGCGAGCAAATGTTTCTCAAAGCCGTCTCTGCGCGTTTTGTTTGCTTGAGACGTTCAGGCGTAAGGCTCAGGCTATATTGATAGCGTGTTGCATGTACTTCTGTACCATAGGGTACCGGATTTGTGCCTTTTTTCTGGGCAGAAGGAGTGGCACCTGGACTTGCGAAGTTAGACGTATAATCGCCCAGCCAAGGTAAAAGGCTAACGGCACGGGTAATTTCAAGTGGGCTACGGCGCACTATTGCCTTGCCTTTTGGCTTTTCTTTTTTTGATTTGCTATTTTTGTCATCTTCGTTTTTTGAATCTGAATCTTCTTGAGTTTCTTCAGCCGCCGCCTTTGCCGACATAAAGCCCAACAAGTCATCATCCAAATATTCCTCCCATTTGGAGAATTCAGGGTCTTTCCATTCGTTTGCCCGTTTGGCTTCATCATATGTTCTATTTAGTTTTTCATTTGCTTCCTGGAAACGACTCCGCAACGCAAAACGAATAGATTCTGCGGAAACCGTGGTATGTATTTGTCCAGTTTCCCACAAAAGTTTCTGTAGCGTGGTAATATTTCCTTCCGTGAGTCCGCGGTTGTTGGCCGCCACCGCATGGGCAGTCAAGATTGTAGCGTGTATGTGTATAGACATAGGGTTACCTCAAAAGCTGTTGGTTAAGTTCATGACGAAGCAGACGTACATTAGAAATATCAGTTCGCGCCATCTTCATTTTCGCCCTTATTCCGTCCTTTGTAACTGGCAAGACCAATCAGGGCAAGATCACGAGCCAACATCCATGTTTTGTCATTTGTTATAAAGACTGTAATCTGTTCCCAGTTTTCCTGCATAGTCTTTAGTTTCCCACCCTTGCTCCAAAGATCAGCAAACGCTTTTCGAACTTGCTCTTGTGTTTTTGCGTTTGTAAATGAAAGGCGTATCCGCAACATTTCATCATCAAAACGCTTGTTTGGGTCACCACCGAGCGTTTTCTGATCGTCAGATATTTTTCCAAGTCGGTTTTTTATCGCTTCGTGCATAGTCTGCACCAACAACCTTTCTTGATCAGGTAGTTTGTCAGTCATCTCTATCAACCCCTCTCTTTCTAAGCGGAAGTCAAGCAAACCTGAATTATCTTTAGTTTTATAGGTATGCAAGTACCGTGTTTTTTTTCCATCAACCTTGGAATATGTCGAAAAACCAGCATACCAAGGCCTACCACGCACAAGATTATCTGATGCAAAAGCCCTTAAATAGCTGGGGCGTACCCAAGTATCGTTTTTATTTTTGTCTTTGGGTGCGTAAAATTTAGGAGGAAGATGATTTCGCATAATTTTATAGATCTCAATATTATCAGTATTATATGAAGGATTTAATTCCGCAATTGTACTAACAAGCGAAGCTCGGTATTTCTGTTTTTTATCCCACGCCATGGATTTCATAAGCACACCATGAATGTTTGAAATGCACTCATTACCAATTTCATTTAGCAAACAATAAAGTTCGGCAAGCAAAACTGCGTCGCCCAAACTAGCAGGGGCAGTATCAATGTAGCTCATAGGCAACAAAAAGGGTAATTCCCTAGCAAACATAACCAGATCAGTTGGTTCTGGGATGATCAGAAAACCACCATTATCAAGTTCATTTGGCAGGGTTATGCATCCAACAATGCCGAATAATGCGGCTATGGCAATGCTGGGTATGTATTCAACTTTCGTTTCTTTGTATGCGGAGTGCCTTTGAGCAGCACCTGGGTATGCCCAACCAGCCAATTCAACCACCTTATTAGCGCACAAAGATTCAATTATATCAGTAATTTGATTTTGAT
The DNA here is from genome assembly GCA_031256155.1 of Holophagales bacterium. GTDB lineage: Bacteria > Acidobacteriota > Holophagae > Holophagales > Holophagaceae > WRHW01. The sequence goes on along the minus strand of JAIRRD010000051.1, from coordinate 3,303 downwards.
GGGCATAAACACTATAAGGCTGATAATGAAAATTTAATTCCTCGCCATCATCCATGTCAACAAGAATAGATTCCTCAGCACCGCTACGCATTGTTGTTTTACCGTGCTGCAAAAAAGTCGTTTTTATGCCTTTCTGTAACCTGAGCGGCCGTCCATCTCGGCCATCGAACGCAAATGAATGTGCTCCCGGCAGATAGATCACCCCATTTGATAGCTGAAAGGATTCTTTCCACAAAAATTCAAGGGTATTCCGTGGACCTCCATCAGGCCATTCTATTGTAATCTTTGTTTCTTCTATTTTTGCAAATCCGTCTTCCAGCGGCACCGTCACGCCACACTGCCATTCATTTTGGCTTGTTTTTCTATTGATCGCTCTCAGGCTTGCAGCAAGCCCTCCCAAGCCAGCCTTAAGAATGGGGGTCATTCCTGGCGCGTTAAGAGCCATGACTAAAGAACCTGCTTTATTCTCCGGTTTTATTATTTTTTTACCCACGATGCCCCCTCAAGCTCAAGGTAGCGGATGTGGCTGTCTGTTGCAATTCTTCTGCCTCTGAACGATTCCATATCTGCAATTTTTCTTCGTGGCATATTAATTTGATAGTAAGATATCGGTTTTTCCCCCTTTCTAATGTATCCCAAATCTTTTTCCAAAACAACGCTTATACTTTTGGATGCTTCGCGCAGAGAGGATTTCCGCGTCCAAAGAGATTCGTCTAGCCAATTTGCGTAAATCCGGCTTTGGTCTTCGACATCTGGCAACCAACAGTTGATTAGGTCTTGCTGCGAAATTCTATCTGGTAAGCGGTTTAACCATTCTTTTGCGGACTCTATATCTTTTGAAGTATAAGGCTCGTGTCTTTGTTGTTCATACACAATAAAAGGAAATGGTTCGTGCAGGGATGTTGCATCTGCCTTGCGGTTCAAACGACCAAGGCGCTGTATCATAGCAGATACTGGTGCAATGTCTGTTATCAACATATCTGCGGAAATATTCAAACTCATTTCTGCGACCTGAGTTGTAGTTGCAAAAAACGAATCATCGTTTTTAAATGAATCAATAATGGCTCTATGGCGTTTTATTCTGTCTGAATATTTATAGCGGCTATGATAGAATAAAGGCTTCATGCCTTTTTTTTGGGCTTCTCTACCAACAGCTATGCATTGATCTACGGTGTTTGAGACCCATAAAACTTTTTTGCCTTGCTGTATGTAATTTTTTATGTCAGGCCATGGATCATTTTTGGAATCGCTTTTAATTAAAGTATATCGGGGCAAATTTTCTAGGTCTTCGGGGCCTTTGCGAATTTCTAATTCTTTATTAAAAATTCTATAATGTAATTCCCTTAAAGCCTGTTCTCTGCTTTCCTGCAAACTAGCTGTCATAAAAAGGCAAGGAATGTTAGGGTGCGTTTCCAAAAAACGCAAAAGGCTACCGAAAAGAAATTTGTCGTAGGCGTGGATTTCATCAAATACCAGTGCGCCTTTAAGTATGCCAGGATAGGCATAATGCCCTGCTCTGTGGTTCTGCATTATTCCAAGCACGGTGTCAACTGTCGCAACAACAGTGTCGGCTCCCCACCCCCGCAGTGCAATTTCTCTTTGTGGCAATTCGTTTTCGTCTGTTTCAATGCCTACATCCAGCTCAAGTTCTTCAATATCCCAGAGTGCTTTAGAGTGTTGTAAAGAACCTTCCAACTCTGTTGCCTTTACGTAATCAATAAAGCCTTCCGTAGCCGTTCCAGTAGTGGGATATGTGAGCCAAAGCTGGCGTTCACTGTAGTTTTCTGCTGCCCATGCACACGCAGCCACTGTTTTCCCTGTTCCGCACCCAGCCTTTAGGAATGTCCAAGGTGCCTTGCTTTGAGCAACGGCTTCTTGGAATTCCCGCAGTGGCTTGCCTCCGAGAGTCTTTTCCAACGAGCCTTTGCGAGCATCTGATTCCGCTCTGGCCTCCAGTTTTTTGTCTATCCAATCAAATCCAATGGAGTTTCCGGACAATGCCGAGGCCGAAATGTCTGCCGCTATAAGAAATGATTTGGCAAGGCTGATTATCTTTTTTTGATTGGCATCGATTATCGGAAAGATACAATCATCATAGTCGATGACTGCTTTTGATATAGCTTTATGCAGACAGATTGCGGACAGAGTCCTGTCGTCAAAATGAGGCATTTCCCTCGAATCGCAGTCGGTGGGCACAAGCCCGAACAAAGCGTGAAAATCTTTATGGCTCAAAAACAACTCGCTTTTGCCAAGATAATCGCGAATCGCTCCATACTGGCGATCCTGTATGTCAAAACTCCTGTGGTGTCCAGCCACGCAGACCGCGATCATCCATCGCTCCGTTTTGTCTGGAATATAATATGATAGATAATCATCAAGTATCTGTGAAATTATGTACCAGCTAACAGCTTCATGCCTGAATGGTTGCGCTATTTTGGTTTTCATTTCCAGAATCTGCTGGAAAGAAAAAGCGCACTTGCCAATATCGTGTAGCCAAACTGCAAATAATACAATTCGTTCCAAAACCACCATGGCTGACTGTGGCAGACCCATTGCGTGAATCGCATCTCCGCCGCGCAGCCTGAGAAGGCGTTTTGCACAATCCAAGGCACACTCTGTATGCCAAGCTATCGTTGGCACGTGGAATTGTGTCCCTGTTGTACTGTCCCAACTTTTCGCCAACAGACGTTCAGTTCCCATTGGTTGCACCGAGGCTTACAAAAATACCACACCCAAAGGCACGTCGACCACCAAAACCAAAAGATTGAAGCTGAACGCTATCCTCAGGTGTAAGGTTGTCGGCCAGCACTTCAAAGCCAAGGATTTGTTTTTGATGGATACGTATTGTTCTAGCTCTCTTAATCGTGAATGCGGCGTTGGGGTAAGCCTCTAGAATGTCTTTCTGCAATGATACTTCTGCCAATTGCTTATCGTGACCATCGAACTTTCGTGTTACCATTCTTGCCCAAAGCGTGGGTGCCGGCTGCAGCAGGGCCACGCTGGCCGTGCCAACGCAGAATCTTGATCCGTAAACCCGCAAAGCACGACCAGCCAATTGCAGTGCCTGCGGAATGAACTCTGTTGGCATGCGCATTCGTAGCCTAGCATCTTTGGAGTCCAACAATATTTGTCCGTCTCCAGACGCTGTGCCGCGCATGACGTGGATACCTAGGTGGTCGCACGTTGCGAATGCAGGTACAGCGTTTTTGATAGCGCCGTACAGTGCATGCGAGTGATCGACCGGGAGCATGGTGGGACCCGATGTCGCTATGTGGAAAACTATTTCAACAATCTGCACTCAAG
>JAIRRD010000252.1 GCA_031256155.1 Holophagales bacterium | reverse complement strand
ATTCTATGCGCATTTTAGCTGGTCTGTGGGATTTCAAAGTACCATTCACGCTCCGTACCGGAAACGTCGTCATAAACAAAGAGAACAATGAGAACAATGAATCATTACGATATGTCAGTGAACTTTTTAAGATGTACATCGGTGTCGTTGTCCCGAAAGGTACAAAAATAAATATTGACACATTTATCTACAAAGGCTCTGAATCTGAACCGGACGAAAAAGGGTATTTCATGGTTAAGGATGAATTTCGCAGGAATACAAAAACTCAAGCCTGGGCGCGAAAATTTGACCCATTTCTGATGATTGCCACCGATCGCTCACTGCTGGAAGACGTTTCGTCAAAAATGCGAATTGAAAAGGCCGAGCGGCCAGCCCAAATCAGGATGGCTTTGGGCGATTTCGGCGGCACTGATATTGGTAAGATATTAAAAGCCTACCTGTATGCCCGCGACCGTCAGGTTTCATCCGGCGGCGCGTTGCAATTGCAAGCCGTTCAGCAGCAACTGCGCCCTAGGGATATTCTTTTTGCACTTGAAGAAATGCAAGGGCGTAAAGTTTTGTGTCCCCTTGGCGGAAAGTACATTCAGGACCCAGCGCAGCCGGCTCTGTGGAAATCCACAGCTTGGCAGGAGCCTGCTCTTTATCTGGTTAATCAGGTACCAAAAGACTATAGTCACCCACTCCTGGATGACACAAAATGGCTGCGTCTGGATTTTGCCATTGACCAGGATACGCTCAGCACGCGTCTGGATATTCAAACAAAATATCCGGTTAAATAGTGGAGTAGGACATGTTCAACATTGAGGCTTGTTTCGACCAGCAGATTCTCGAAACCAAAAAGGAGAGACCCACTGTGGTCTTTCCTGAATGTTTGGATGTGAGGGTCATTGGGGCTGTATCCAACCTCACCAGATTTGTGCGTCCGGTCATGCTTGCCTCCCAGGAAGATGTCGTCGCAGTTGTTGCCAAAGACAGTGGCGGATTGGATAGAGACCGCGTCACCTATGCTTTTTCCGAGTGCGTTTTTATAGACATCGGACAACGCAGAGATTTAGTTGACGCGTACGCCGATCTACTGATTAAGCGTCTAAGCGAACTGGGAGAAACTATTGATAGAAACGAAGCAATTCAGCGGACTTCAAACCCAACATGGTTTGCCATATTAGCCGTTCTTGCAGGTCATGCCGATGCCGTTGTTGGTGGTGCCGTGTATGGTCCTAAAGATTTTTTCAGGCCAATGATAAAACTCCTGAAAGACCGTGAAATAGCAATAGAAGCTGGTGTAATCGTTTTACCCGACAATCACCCGCAGTCGCTCTTTCCTGAAAACATACTGGTTTTAGGGGATGCGGGCGTAAACGCCGTTATGGACGCCCACGCTCTCGCGGAAGTTGCCGTTGGCACCTGTGCCATTGCCCGCGATTTGTTTCCAGAAACAGTACTACCAACTATTTACGGCGCTATGGTCAGTTATTCGCACCGTGGGTCAGATGAAGGTCAAGGGGCAGACTTGGTTCGTCAAGCGGCGGAACTTTTGCCGGAAATCATGTCCAAACGTATTGAAAAGGGAGAGCGCTACTCCAAAATCAAACTCCAGATAGGCGTAAAAGTGAGCGCAGCATTGAGTGAACGCTCTGCTACGTACTATCAGGACCAGGATTTTGAAGACAGGCCGAATGTATTGATTTGCCCTAATCTGGATACTGGGAACCTGCTCTTCCATCTCTTTTCGACACAATTCCCCGAAGCTAAAAAATTTGGTTCTGTTTTCGGCCTGAAATTCAGGGGCATGAGCCTTGCACAGGACTGCACTGCCGAAGACATCCGCCTGACCGTAAAAGCGAACACACTTCGTATGCACAAATACGGTGACTGGCAGCGCACACCCGTTGATACATTTTTCAAGCGCTACAGAATTCTTTCAATCAATCCAGGCTCAACATCAACAAAAATAGCCGTGTTTGAAGGTGATGCTGAACAATTCACGCAGGAGATTCAGCACACGCCTGAAGAATTGGCACCGTTTGAAGGTATGCCAATTACCGAGCAATTTCAATTCCGTAAAAACACTATTGAGCAGTTCCTGGCTTCTAATAAAATATCAATTAACGACTTAGACGCTGTTGCAGGGCGCGGGGGTTTACTGCACCCAATGCCGCATGGCACTTTTTATGTGAATGACAGGATGGTTGAAGACCTGAAAGCTGGTGTACTTGGGGAACATGCTTCTAATTTGGGCGGATTAATCGCCCGAGATTTGGTTGGGAACTCAGGCAAACCGGCGTTCATTGTTGATCCGGTAGTCGTTGACGAAAGTGATGATCGAGTCAAAATCACTGGTATCAAAGCAATTCGCCGCAAAGTGATAAGCCACGCACTTAATCAGATTGCAACGGCCCATAAATATGCGGAAGAATGCGAAACTTTTTATGAACGTCTAAACCTGATTGTCTGTCACATGGGTGGAGGAATTTCCATAGGTGCTCATAAAAAAGGCCGGTATATAGACGCCAATGATGCATTGGACGGCGAAGGCCCATTTACGCCACAGCGCAGCGGCAGCCTGCCGGTCGGCGAGTTCATGAAATTAGTTCTCAGCGGCAAATACACACAAACGGAACTAAAACAACTGATAAAAGGCAAAGGCGGCCTCATTGATCTTTTGGGCACCTCAAATTTAATTGAACTGGGCAAGCGCTATGAAAGCGGGGATAAGCATGTTCGTTCTATTCTGGACGCACAGGCATATCAGATAGCGAAGTGGATAAGCTCCATGCTCCCTGCTTTTGATGGCGAAAGAGTTGACCAAATCCTTCTGACAGGTGGTATGGCCAGGGCTAAATTTCTTGTGGCCGAAATCCGCCGATTACTTCAAAGTTTCGGCTGCGAAATAACTGTCTATCCCGGAGAAAACGAAATGGCCGCATTGGCAAAAGGCGCACTTAGAGTGCTATCCGGCAAAGAGGCGGCAAAAGCATACGTCATTTAATCCCGACTGCGTATTGCTTGCTAGTGGGCTTTGTCTGCCGCATTAAGTGGGCAATGCAAGCGAAAATAGCTATGTGGGATCAAATATTGCTGTATACTGCTCCAGAGGTTTAAAAATGCTTGCATTTCGCTCTTTTTTTAAAAAACACTAAAACTGTAAGAATAGTGCGCTCTTTGGCTTTTTTATTCAATCGCCAAAACTCAAGCCCCTTTTTGCAGAGGGTTTGAAACTACTTCAAGTGTAAAATATTTATAAACAGAGGCTCGAATGGAACTTCTCAGTCAGCTGGAGCAAAAAATTCAATCGGTTGTGTTACAGCGCAATAAACTTCGAGAGGAGTTGGAGCGCGTTAAGACCGAATACGGAGGACATGAAACTGAAATCCAGCAACTGCGCCGCCGCATAGAGGACATGCAATCAGAAAACGCCGCCCTGCTTAAAGAGCGGGATGAAATAAAACAGCAAGTCGAATCTATCCTCAAAAAACTTGAGGCACTAGCGTGACCAAACTAGACGCAGATAATAATTTGCGGGAACTCTATTTTGAATTCCAGGACAGAGTTTTGAAAGTAGCCTGCCAAGTTCCGCCACAGGATTTGGATGCGGCAAAAGAAGTACTGGATAAGACTTTTCAGGACATGGAAATGGAATATGAGTTAAGATGGAAGAGTTCACCCTCAGCGCTGGGTACCAGTACTTGGTTATTGATGGGTGCTATCAACTTGGCGCATCGCGTGGTGTGCCTTGAACGGGAAGCTACTCTGCAAACCCGGGATCTGGAAGAAAAACTTTCCAAACTACTTGATGATGTTCCTGACGATGCTATTCCAAACGACACCACTTCAGATTTTAGTCGGTTGCCGCCGATGGAATAACTCTATTTTCCCTGCGAAGCCCGTGAGATGGTCGAG
>JAIRRD010000025.1 GCA_031256155.1 Holophagales bacterium | reverse complement strand
TATCGGGGGTGACGAATTCATAAAAGTAGTTCCCGATGTCAGCACTAAGGACGAGGCCGAAGAAGTTGCCAAAAAAATACTGGATGATTTTTATTCGCAGGTATCGAATCCATTTATTGAAAAGTACCAGTTGGGTATAAGCATAGGCATAGCTTTATTCCCACAACATGCCTCCAACTACCATATCCTTGTAAAGTACGCTGACATAGCAATGTATCACGCAAAGAGAGCAGGTAAGCACACATATCGCGTCTTTGATTTCGAAATGGAGCCTAAATTTACAAAATAAATCAGATGCTATGAAAATTGCCATGCTTCAAATCAACGCCTGTCTTGCTCAGCCCGAGAAAAACAGCAGGGTCATAGAAGCAGCCTATTTAGAAGCAATAAGACTGGGCGCTGCTCTGGTGGTGACACCTGAATTGGCTGTTCCGGGCTATATACCGGACGATAAGCTGTTCGAGCCAAACCTGAGACGTGCCATAGAAAAAGAAAATTATCGGCTGCAAGCTATTACAGGTTCTGTTCCATTGGTTTTCGGCACTTGTTCGCCAACAGGCTCTGGCAAGTTGTGGAGTGAACTCTGGTGGTGTGAGCATGGCAAGCTACGCATCAAAACGCGCAAAGCGTTTCTTGCTGATTTTGATTCTTACGACGAGAGCAGGTACTTTGAATCAGCTAAAAGCCAACAGAATGTGCTTGATTATCTGAATAAAAAAATTGGTCTGCTAATTGGTGAAAATTTACATGACTCCTTTGAAAATCTGATTCAAGCTGGCGTCACCCTGATTGTCAATGTCACAGCCAGTACATGCGCGCTTGGCAGCTATGTTCCAGAGGGTCGTAATCCGTCATGGGCATTGCCTTCAAAATCGAAGCAGCGCTGTGAGTTTTTATCCAGACAAGCCAAAACTTATGCCGCGCCAATACTGTACATAAACAGAGTTGGTGCCGACGGCAATCTGCTCTTTGATGGGGACAGTTGTTTGACATTGCCGGATGGAACACAACAATGCGGCGAAACATTCAACACAGGCATTTTTATTGTTGATACCGATGAGCAGGGAGCCGTAAGAATTGATGAATCTGACGACGAAGGTGTCTGGCTTCACAAAGCCCTCAGCATGGGCATAAAAGATAACCTGACCAAACAAAGTATAGAAGGTGTAATCATTGGCCTTTCGGGAGGTGTTGATAGTGCGGTTGTCGCGGCATTGGCCGCTGGGGCAATATGCCCGAAAAAAATTCTTGGCGTTGCGCTGCCCACTCGTTTCACAAGCAAAAAAAGCGTTGAACTGGCAAGGCAGCAAGCTCAGTTACTTGGCATAAACTATCTGGAGCTTGACGCCGATGTCATCTTTGCCAGTGCAGCATCATCACTTTTGTCCGCATTGCCGAACCGTCAATTTGGCTTGACTGATGAAAACCTTCAAAGTCGCTCTCGGGGTATGTTATTACTGGCTCTCACCAGTGAACCGGCAATACATAGCCAGCTAGGTACAAATCGCTGCGCGGTACTCAACACGGGAAACAAGAGTGAGGTGGCAGTAGGATACTTTACGCTGTACGGGGACGCGATAGGTGCTTTTGGCGTAATTGGTGATTTAGTTAAGAAGCGAGTTTATACACTTGCACATGTATCAGGCGATTCAATTCCAGAGCAAGTAATAAACCGCTCGCCCACAGCAGAATTGAGACCGGCTCAGACCGATGAATCCAGCCTTATACCATACAGGCAATTGGATGCCATTGTAGGCGCACTGATCGAAGCAAACCGACCGATTGAATGTGTCTATGACGATTTAGCCGAAGTTTTAGATGGACAAGACTTGCTTCAAGCTAGAAATGCACTGCCCCGTATTCAAAAATTGATAATAAAAAGTGAGTTCAAGCGCAGACAACTACCTTTCGCCCTAAAAGTTACACACAGAGGATTTGGATCAGGTATGCGAATCCCGTTAACGGGTATTTATAGTTAATGCACTTTACAACCGCAACAAACGATTGCAACTAAAACGAATAAGAATAACTCAAACTTAAAACACCGCGTCCAACAGCGTGTGGATTTGATTCTCTTATCCCGGCCCCTCTTTGTATAAAGTTATTTGTACCTTTTGCTATGTACCAAGCAATATCTAATTTTGATTTTTTAGAAAATTCGTACGGAATTGCTACACCAACTTGAAAATAATCGCCTTTATTTCTTATTTTTATGTAAGGAACATCGTAAAAATCGGACATATCGTATCTTCCTATTAATGCAAATAATTTCATTTCATTATTAAGTGATTTTATAGGAATCGAATAATTAAATCCAAATTCATATCCTCCGCCTTTCATCAAAATATCATAATAAAGATTAAGTAGAAAAGTTATATCATTAAGTGTATAATCAAAGGATAGATATGGTTCGCATGTAAATTTATAAGAATCTTCATCCGCTCTTGGGTATGTGTACACCCAAAAGCCTGGTTTTATCGTGAATAGATTTGGCACTACATCCCAAGCATAAGAAGCCGCAAAATCAATCTCAGGATCCGAAACACCTGGAATTTTATCCGAGATTGGAAAATTGGTAAACAATTCTAAGGACAGTGGTCCTTTAGTGAATTCAATTGTCGGTTGAAACGAAAAACCTCCCAATTGTACTCCACGATACATGTAGTCTGAGACAAATGATGGCGTAATGGTTAATGTCCCCTCATGCTCAGCAATGGATTGCGAATAAACAGGGGAGGGTACCATTAGTCCTATAAAAAATGATAAAAACATTGCCCGTTTTTTCATTGGCCACCTTTCGTAAAGACAATTAATAAGTTTGACACATTATTATTGCGGAGTCACCATAGTTTTAAGATAGTTCAGAAATGGTTCTCTCAGTTCTTTTCTTTTGAGGGCAAATTCAACATTTGCTTTCAGGTAATCTAATTTGTTGCCTGTGTCGTATCTTTTTGCCGGAATCATGGCGGCAGTCAACTCTCCGTTTTTGGCCAATGTTGATAAAGCATCCGTAAGCTGATATTCGTTGCCGGCACCAGGCTCCAAAGTTTCCAGATGCTCAAAAACATTTGGACATAAGATATATCGCCCAACCACAGCTTTCTGGCTCATGGCATTTTCCGGGTGCGGCTTTTCAACAATAGAATCAACTGTCCAGCACTTTTCGCTGTCAGACTTAGGTTCATTGACAATGCCGTACCGGCTTACATGCTCAATAGGTACTTGTTGAACGCCGACAACACTTTTTCCTGTTGCCTGGTGGGCTTTAATTAATACGTCTAACGCAGGGTCAACCTCGTCAAAGACATCATCCCCCAGAAGCAGGGCAAACGGCTCACTGCCTACGGCGTACTTAGCGCAGAGTACGGCATGTCCAAGCCCAAGAGGTTCCCCCTGGCGCACATAGATGAAGTGAGCCAGGCGCGTGATTGAACGAATCAATTCCAGGTCAAAGTCTTTTTGGCGCTGGGTCAGGGAGTGTTCCAACTCATATGCCACATCAAAATGGTTTTCTATAGCCTGTTTACCCCTGCCTGTCACCAAAATTATGTTTTCAATCCCCGCGTTGACAGCCTCTTCAACAACATACTGAATTACAGGTTTGTCAACAAGAGGCAGCATTTCTTTTGGCTGCGCCTTAGTTGCGGGCAAAAATCTGGTTCCCAGCCCCGCTACAGGAATTACCGCTTTGCGAATCAGACCCATAATTGTTGCCTCAAATAGTCACAACTGCATCACTATGCCCGGAAGAGCGTGTATTGCTTTGCGAAGTCGCTCTTCAGAGTGATTGTCCGGTAAAACAACCCAAAAAGTGTAGCTGATGTATGTCCCCTTTTTGTTGGAGTGCCAATCGGTTTTGTCTTGTTCACCCAACTGTTCCAAAATAATTGAAGCTATAGCAGAAACATCAAGAACGCCCTCACGTCCAATTATTTTTAGCGGCACCCGCTGCGGAAACGTATCGGGCGAAACTTTAAGTGGAGAGATGGTATCACTCATTCTAAAAGAGTACCAGCCAATTCAAAACATGGCATCATATTCATTTAGAGCATTTCAACTTTAAAAAAGTTGAAATGGCATGGAGTGCTTAGTTTGCGCTGAGAGTGAAGCGAGCGCAGACGTGAACTGCAAGAAGATGTGCCATATCAAAGTGAACTTGCTCTAGTATAATTTCTTACTATGGTGTCAAATGACTCACGAGTTTGTAATTCCTTTATTTTTGGGTAGCCGCAGCCCTGAAGAAGCAAAAATAGCCCTGTTTGGCACTTGCTGGGATGGGACAAGTTCCTTTAAAGCCGGGAGTCGCTTTGCGGGATACGCCGTACGCGAAGCCTCTTATGGAATGGAAGAATTTAGTTTTTACCAGCAGGAAAGTCTGCTAGAAATTCCCTTTACAGATTACGGCGACTTGTTTTTGCCGCCAGGTCAAAAAGAACGCGCTCTTTCAGATATTGCAAGCGCAGTAAATGAAATCAAGTCAAAGGGTCAATTTCCAATAGCCTTTGGGGGAGAGCATTTACTTGCTTACCCCTTGATAATGTCAGCATGGGAAACGCATAAAAATCTTGCTGTTATTCATGTAGATGCCCATGCGGACATACGTCCAGACCTCTGGGATGATCCATTGACACATGCCACTTTTCTTGGGCGCATAGGCGATCAGATTGGTTTTGAAAACATAAAGCAGTTTGGCATTCGCTCAGGAAGCAAGGAAGAATGGAAAATAGCAAAGCATTTTGACACAATCCGCCCATTCACTATTGACGCGCTGAAATCTCACATAGATTCTCTGGGCAATCGGCCGATCTACTTAACCCTTGATATGGATGTCCTTGACCCAAGCCTGTATCCCGGAACCGGCACACCAGAGCCTGGGGGTATTTTTTGGGACGTTCTGATTGAAGGTCTGAAACTGCTAAGAGGAAAATACCTGGTGGGAATGGATTGTCTTGAGTTAAGCCCACACTACGACTCAACAGGCGTAAGCGCCCAGGCAATGGCAAAAACTTTGCGTGAAATGATAATGATAGCCAATACCAGTGCATTTCAACCTTGAAAAAGTTGAAATGCACTGGTAACACCCCCCAGAAAATCCGCAGGGGAAACAATGGTGGGTTCTTTTGGGAAATGTTTCAGATTACCTGTAATCAAATATGCACCAGTGCTTTTTGCGACTTCATAGAGTTTCTTATCGTGTTCATGCGGCAAGCTGGATTCTATAGGCTTAGGGACAATGACATTGGCGATTTGCAAAATTCTTTTTAACAATAGCGATACGTCCAGCGGCTCAAATGGAAATTTTTCACGCAGCAGTACATTTTCATACTCAAGCAGGATGCGGCTATCTATGCAAATCCTTATTTGTCTACTGATAATCATCCGAAGTATCCTGGCCGGTGTGCCATTGGGCGAAAGAAGGGCTGAAATCAATACGTTTGTGTCAAGCACTACGTCAATCACAGTTACTGTCCCTTGCTATTTCAATTTCGGCGTTGATTTCTTCCAGGTTCATTTTATCCAAACCCGTTTTTGCCGCCGCCAAGTGCATACGTGTCATAGAGCGCATTGCACAGGCTTGACGAACGGATTCCAAGACATCATCAAAGTTTGATTCGTCTATTGGAATCATTAAGGCAAAAGGTTTACCGTTGTTAGTTATGACAACTTCTCTCTCCGTGTCCAGCTTGTCCCACACTTGCCTGGGTGTGGTTCTTAAATCTCTGACGGTAACGAAGTTCATAATGATGTCTCCATATAGTATTTTACGCTATCGTCACCCGATTGTCAACATTTTATAGCGATTTCATCTGAAAATCACGTTCCGCAATTTTGAGATTGAAGGTTTTGAGGCAGTATTTACTTAGATGAAGATTCTTGAATCATGAATTTGGTAAATATTGAATTAGTTGTAATTGGTTTTGGTTTATAGATTCTTCTGCTCAAGTGTGGGTATAGGTTTATGCCTTTTTCAATTTTCGTTATTAATTCTTGAACATGTGATAATAAAAAGCTGTCTTGTAACGAAGATTGTTTATTAATAAATGTTTTAGAAAAGTGACAATCACGTGGACACCATTGAATTGTTATCAATTTATACTCGCAATATCTTTTCAAAAACCAATGAAAATCATAATTGCTATTTCTCAATACCGCATCTTTGGTTATATATCCCAATTTCTGAAACCAAGTTATTATTTGAGAGCGAATTATCTCCCTTGATTTATAAATCAAGGGAGTAGTCGAAGCAATTTTTTCTTCGATTTCTGATGTATTTGTATCCATATAGCGGTTTAACTTATTGTAGTCAAACCGCTATGCCGGGATTCGCTTGCGAATCACGGCCGCTTATAGTCCATAGGCGAGCTTGGCTCGCCGTAAATGGACTATGAAAGCGAAAATTGCTATATTGTTCGATCACCTCATTGGCTTTCCTATGCAATAGCTCCTGATAGTTTTCCATCAACTCCCCCACAATCTCCGGTTCAGTCATTTCTTTGCCAAAGCCGTAGAGTTTCAACACGGCGCGGTCTAAGGCATTGTGTGCCTTCAGGAGTTCCGGCGGCATGGCCAATGGGTCGTAGAGGTCTGCAAACGAGCTATTGGGATTTTTGGCTCTGGCATCCAATATGCCCTGTGCCAGTTCCTCAATAGCCGCCCTCTGTTTTTCGCTTGCAACAGGCCAGATAAAATTGTTGTACACAATGTCTTTTGAATAGCGGTAGCGCATTTCGAGCCTCCCACACACTGCCCTTGTCCATGCCATGTGGACGCTGGAGGTGAGTATGCCGAAATGATAGAGACCGGCATTTGGTATTATTAAGGCTGAATCATGGGGGATGTGTTTATTATCCAGAAAGCCAACCGGGATATATCGCCGATGTTCAGAAGAATGACGTGGGATCAGCAAAAAAACATCTGGATTTGAAAACTCACGGAATAATGCTGGTGTTTCCGCAAGTTTTCGTCTACCTTCATCCGGT
>JAIRRD010000233.1 GCA_031256155.1 Holophagales bacterium | reverse complement strand
CAGGCCCTGTCCCTGGGCGCAGTGGATTTTCTGACAAAGGCAAAAAACGACATTCAGGAACTTGTTAAAGTCATTCATGGGATACTGGCCGACTCGTCTCCCGCAAAAACGCCAGAGGCCAATAGTGTTGGAGACCTGATAGGCATAAGCGATAGTATCAGACGTGTTCAGGCCCTGATAGGTAAATTTGCTGTTGCCGATGCTACAGTTCTAATTACAGGCGAAAGCGGCACAGGAAAAGAGCTGGCGGCGAGACTGATTCACCGATATTCGGTCAGAAGCAAAGGGCCGTTTGTTCCCGTGAATTGCGGGGCACTGCCGGAAAACCTTTTGGAATCTGAACTTTTTGGTTTTGAAAAAGGTAGTTTTACCGGTGCGAGTGCCATGAAACGGGGTCTTTTTGAAGAAGCCAAAGGCGGCATCATTTTTCTTGATGAAATAGGCGAAATGTCCCTGACACTGCAAGTAAAGCTCTTAAGGGTAATGCAAGAGCTGAAAGTGAGAAGAATAGGCTCAAGCAAAGAAATGCCGATAGACGTCCGCGTGATATGCGCTACCAACCACAACATTCGGGAATTAGCGGAAAGGGGTAGATTTCGCCAGGACTTGTACTACCGCTTGAATATTCTTCATCTGGAATTGCCGCCTTTGAGAGAGCGCTTGGAAGACCTGCCCTTGTTTGTAAGTCATTTTTTATCAAAAGCCTGCGAACGGCTTGGCAAACCGCCAATGACACTTACAGGGGACGCCATGAAAATGTTGTGTTCTTACCCATTTCCGGGCAACGTGCGCGAGCTTGAGAACCTAATGGAGCGTTTCGCAGTTCTTGGGGCTGTCGGAATTCTGGGCAGCGAAGTGTTTCCAGAGAATTTTCTCTCAGAGTTAAGTATTGAAGCCCAGCCGCTAAAGCAAGCGGAACTGCCTGAAAGCGGCTTTAATTTAGATGCCTATCTGAAATCATACAAAGCCCACTTTATGCGTAAGGCGCTGGATTTTTGTGGCGGTAACCGCACCAAAGCGGCTCACATGCTAGGCATGAAGTTTCGCCCATTCCGCTATTGGCTCAATGAAGCTGGCGGGGTTGAATATTTGCCGGACCGCACACCCGCACCCACCGATTTTCCCCTCAATCAACCCAGCGACTTATAGTTAAGAGTTCCTGAGCAATTCTGTTACTTTTTTCAACATCAGTGCACAAACATAATGGAATTGCTATACACTGTAAAAGTACTTTTCTTAGGGGTTTTTTATGAAAACTGCGCGAAAGAAACAAAAAGGATTCTCGCTGATGGAACTCATGATTGCGCTGACAATTATAGGCATCATCGCCGTTGTCGGCCTGAAGTTTATGGGCAATCAGACAGATGAAGCCAGACGTATGCAGGCTTTTGATATTTTGACACAGGTCAGAAACGGGCTCACGGAATACTACCTGAAAACCGGCAATTATCCAGAGTTAGGCAGTTGGGAGGCAATGGTTGGCGCAGGTTCCACATTAGTGAACAAAAACATGCTCAGGGTTGATCTTCCAGCCAACGACCCCTGGGGCAACCCCTATGAAGGCAAGTCAACAAAGATCACGTTTGAGATCAAATGTGCCGGACGCCCGGATAAGGGCGAAGAATTAGGCCCGATTATCATCACCCAGGACAGAGTGATTGGCGCGCCAGGAACAATATTGCAGAGAGACAGTGCCGTTGAATCCGTCACGGCTGATGCCGCGCCTGTTGAAGCTCCCTAGTGACTGTGTGATTGACCTGTCCAAACTTCCCATTGAAGGCCTTCGTCTGGAAGGTTCCGTTGGGTGTATGGACCTGGAAGGAAATGAAATTCTGCGAGAGCTTCATTGGCGAATGTTCGCCCAGCCCTCAAAAAAGGATGTCTTCTTTGATATTCAGGCCGAAGCTGTCTATGAGAGTACTTGCTGCCGCTGCCTTGAGCCAATAGACAAGCCTGTAGCCATTCTCTCCCAGTTTCTGGGCAGTTCCGACCCTGAACTCGTAACAAGAGGCTCCCACACACTTGGTACACAAGACCTTGACGTTGTATATTTGCCCGAAGAAATACTTGACGAAGAAGTCATGGTCAGGGAGCAATTTATTTTGCAGCGTCCCATGCAGTTGCTTTGCAGAGAAGATTGTCGCGGATTATGTTCATACTGTGGTAAAAATTTAAACAAGGGGCAGTGTCAGTGCCGCCCCGAGTACAGCAAAACGCCGGGGGCACTTGCCAAGGCCCTTGCCGAAATAAAGCTGGATCTGAAACCATGACCCTGGCTTTATCCCCGGTCAAAACCCAAGTAAGGAGTATTAAATGCCAAATCCAAAGCGTCGTCATTCCAAAGCCCGCCGCGACCGCCGCCGTACACATGACGCATTAGACGTAATGAGTTCAAGCACTTGTCCAAATTGCGGCGCTGCCAAACTTCCACACCGCGTCTGCCCAATCTGTGGTTTTTACAGAGGTAAACAGGCCATCAGACTTCGTGAAACGGTCTGAGGCAAAGGTGTCAGCTTTTAACAGCATAGCTCTGGATGTAATGGGTGGCGATCATGGTTCCCAAGTGATTCTTTCCGGAGCGGCTATGGCTCTCAAAGCCATGCCGGAGCTTTGCCTACTCCTCGTTGGAAATCAGGCGGAAATCGAATCAAGTTTATTCAGCCACGGCATACAGGGTGAGCTGTTGAGCCGCGCAAAAATCGTCCATGCAGATTCAGTAGTGACAATGGACGACAAAGCAACCAGCATACTCAAAGAAAAAAAGAACAGCTCTGTCAGAGTTGCCGCCGAATGTGTTCGCGAAGGCAATGCTTACGGAATGGTTTCAATGGGTCACACAGGTGCGGCCATGGTAGCTTCCATGAAAGTCATAGGCACACTTCCCGGTGTTTATCGTCCCTGCCTTGCGACAATTCTTCCCACTTTTGGCAGTAATCCCATAGTTTTGCTGGACGTTGGTGCCAATGTTGACTGCAAATCCGAGCATTTGGCTCAGTTTGCCCTGATGGGCGCTGTTTATGCTGAAGAAGTACTGGGCATTCCAGACCCCAGAATCGGAGTTCTGAGCGTTGGGGAAGAAGACGGCAAAGGCTCAGAAACCACACGCCATGCTCTGGACGCTCTAAGACATCTGGACATCAATTTTGGCGGAAACGCTGAAGGGCGCGATATCTGGAACGGCAAATTCAACGTAGTGGCCTGCGATGGTTTTGTCGGCAATGTAGTACTCAAATCATCCGAGGCGCTGGCGGAAGGCGTCTTTGATGGTCTCAGAGGCAGTTTAAGAAAAAATTTACTGAGTCGCATAGGCGGTTTACTGGTTCGGCCCTCAATGCGAAGTTTTTATAAAAAATTGGACTATGCCGAGTATGGCGGTGCGCCGCTTCTCGGTGTAAAAGGCATATCAATCATCGGGCATGGTCGCAGCAATGAACGTGCGGTGTACAACGCTATTCGAGTCGCGGCCAGCGGGGCAAAAAATAAAATCCCGAGCAGAATTCAAGAGCGGATGCTCCATTTGCTGCATCCGTCTCATGAAACCGAGACCACGTGATTACGGGTAATTCAACGCACCGTGCCTCCCAAACGGGATGCGCTTTGTAAAATCCGGGGGGCCGTTATGAAATACAAGCGCATATTGCTCAAACTATCCGGCGAAGCCTTAATGGGCCAGCAAAAGAGCGGCATTGATCCTCTTGTGGTAAACCGCGTTGCCGAGCAAATAAAAGAAATACAAAATCAAGGTGTCGCTGTCGGGATCGTGATAGGCGGCGGAAACATCTTTCGCGGAATACTCGGCGCTACCAGAGGTATGGACAGAGTGACAGCTGATCACATGGGAATGCTGGCAACAGTCATAAATGCGCTTGCCCTGCAAGACGCCATTGAGCATTTAGGTATCCAGGCCAGAGTACTCAGTGGTATCGAAATGCAGAAAGTAGCGGAATCATTCGTCCGGCGACGCGCCATGAGCCATTTAACAAAAGGGCGTGTCGTTATTTTCGGGGCAGGTACAGGCAACCCTTTCTTTAGTACTGATACAGCGGCAGCGCTGCGTGCCATTGAAATAGAAGCTGAAGTGGTCATGAAAGCCACTAACGTGAATGGCATTTACACAGCTGACCCCAAAAAAGACCCGAAAGCCACGCGCTTTGACAGCATTTCTTACCAGGATGTCATAGAAAAAAATCTGAAGGTTATGGACGGAGCGGCAATAACCATTTGCCGTGACAGCGGTATCCCCATATTTGTTTTTGATATGAATGAGCCGGGTAATCTGGTTGCCGCTGTTCAAGGCGAAGCCATCGGAACATTGGTCTATAGCGATTCCATGTGAGATGGAGCAATTTACATTCTCAAAGTTAAACTGCTATAGTTTTAAAAAATTTACAATTATCCAGGTTGTGTTTTATTTGTAAATATGTTTTACAGTAAACTTAGCCTCAACAGGCTGTTCATTCAATATCGCGGGTTTAAATTTCCACTTCTTACAATAATCGATAGCAAAGGTATATAACAGTGTTGGTCCTTCAATAGCTTTTAGTTTGTAAGGCAGGCCATCAGACCCAACAGTGATTTCAACCACAACAGTCCCTTTTATTCTGGCAGTCCTGGCCAATGGCGGATATGGCGGTTCAGGTGGTTTTTGCAGAATTTTTACCATTTCATAATTGTACACAGGTTCTATGTTTAATTTTTTAATCAGTGTTTCACAGGCAGTTTTAAAAGCGGTATCATCATTTTCTGTTATAACTTCAATTGTTTTTATAGCTTCACCCACTTTAATCATATTTAACGAGCAATTAATAGATATTTTTTTGTTTTTCAATAATTGCAAATGCGACGCCACTACAAAATCAACATTCAATAACTCCCCAAGTTCTATCGGCGATTTATCGAGATGTATTTCATTTTGATTGAGTCTCATAATTCGATCTATGCGGATTCTGTCAATCATCTTGTAAAAACTGACACTTGAAACAGTTTTTTCCAGCAAATCGCGCAAGTGGCTCTGAAAAGACGAGCTGATGTTTTTATCACTTACCTTTGGCGGCAGAACCGCCAGCATCTTTGGCTGCGCAACCAGCGTCATTGAAAACAGAGCTACAAAAACAAAGACAATCAGTTTGTTCAACATCCTGAACATAACATAGCCCCCACAATGACTAAATTGTATGGCAGTTTCATGTGAAATGTGCTATTTCACATGAAATAAAGTCTATCGGCATGACGGATGTATTTCAAGAGTTCGACTGAAACAAAAAGGATTTGCGAAATTATATAGCGGTTTAACTTATTGTAGTTGAATTGGTATAATCAAGGCCTTTGACAAACGGTACAGATAGGCAAGCACCTCCTGCGCCTTCCATTCCGCTCCCCGCCGATGGCGGCTCGCTCCATTACGGCGCAGTCTAGCGCATCCGCACATTTTACTTGTGGAGCATTTATGTTTCACAAGTAAAACGACTATATAATCAAAAACAATGCGAAACCCCTTGTCTTTCATTCCAAACGCCACGATTATCGAGCTTCCCGAAGCTCTGGAGAGTTATCGCAGAGATGAATCGCACGTTACAGGCGATTTGCCTTTAGCTGTTGTTAAGCCTCATGGGCCTGACGCGTTGTGTGAATTGGTGCGCCTTGCAAAAGCGGAGGGATTAAATTTGGTTCCACGTGGAACCGGAACCGGAAAAGCGGGTGGAGCAGTACCCATTGTCAAACAGGCATTTCAAGCCAGGAACGCCATAGTAGTGGATATTACCGAATACCCCGGCGAAATCAGCCTTTCTCGCACAGAAGCGGCAATCCGTGCGCCAGCCAGTGCGTTTTTGAGGGATATAAAGTTTAGCGCCGCAAGCAGTGGTCTGTACTATCCGCCGGATCCAAACTCCTGGGATCAGTGTTCATTTGGCGGCAGTTTAGCGACAAACGCCGGCGGCCCCTGCGCCTGCAAATATGGTATGACGCGGCACTGGGTTTACTCCGTTGACGCGCTCATGGAAGATGGCGAAATCCATCGCTTCGGGATTGACACGGTTAAGAACAATGCCGGCCCGAACCTGGCGCAATTAATGGTGGGCAGCGAAGGCATTTTTGGAATTATAACAGGGGCTTCAGTCCGCCTGATTCCAGCCCCACCGGAGCGCGTTACATTGCTTTTGCCTGTCTCCCGATGGGACGATTTGCTTGAACT
>JAIRRD010000135.1 GCA_031256155.1 Holophagales bacterium | reverse complement strand
TAGCTCCGGCACTGTTCTTTTTCACAAGAGCCGCGTTTTTGTACTTTGGGCTGGGTGCAGCATAGCTCTTCCGCTTTGCCTTTATATCGTGCGTGTGCAACTCAGGCGGAGGCAGTGGGGGAGGCTCTGTCAGGCCTCTGGGGACTGGCGGCAGATCCTGATTATTATTGAAATCGCGTTGGGCTTTTGCCCTCATTACTGGGTCTACATCAATGCCAACGCTTTGAGCAATTACAAAGGACCCTGTCAGAAAAATGGCTGTTCCCAAAGCCCGTTTCAGAATCATGCTGCCCCCAAAAAGAAATTACAAAAGTAAGTACCTGTTGACGCTGGTTACCTGTTGTTTTTTAAGTCCTGAAGAATGTCGCTAGCCGACCTTGCTTCCGGCGATGTTGGCCAGCGTCGGACAATGTCATTATAAGTCCCGATAGCGGCCAGTGTATTTCCCTGAGCCTCCTGACATTTGCCAATATTCAGCCTTGCGGCTCTGAACCTGTCTGAAGACGGATAATCTGAGCAGAGCTTTTGAAAAGAATCCTGGGCTTTTGCGTATGACTTTTGTGCCATCAGGGCTCTGCCTTTCAAAAAAAGTGCTTCCGGAATATTTTTGCTGTCCGGAAAATATTTCAATAAATTGTCAACGGCATCCACCGCATTGGAATAATTGCCGGCGTTGAAATCCTTCTCGGCCATGGCAAACTGCTGATCATCCTGTTGCAATTCTGATGCCGGAGTTGTATCGGAATTGACATCCGGCCTTGTCTGTGGGCGCGCCGACGTAGTTGGACGTTGCACTGATGCAGAATTCAGACGATTGTTCATTGCCTGCGTATAGTCTTTTATTTGACGCAAAGATTCCTGTGCATCCGCACGAAATTGAGCTTCCCTGAGCCTTTCGTCAGCAGCAATTTTTCTATCTTCTTCTAATTTTTTTGCCAGAAGCTGAATTTCCTGGCTTTGCCGGAAAACCTCTACTTTTAAATCATTGACCTCATTTTCCAAACGTTTTGATTGTTCCTGTGGATTACATCCCAAAACAACCCCGAGGCCAGTCGCGGCAAAACCCATTAAAAAATTGTTCGCCATAGATTTCCGCATGAACTGAAGTCCTATTCAAAGTAAATGGAGGGGTATAAACACCCCTCCATTTAATATCGACAGGTATTTTATAACTTAAATTCACAGCGACGATTGGCAAACCAGCTCTTTTCGCTATGGTCGGCGAATAAGGGACGTTCTTTACCAAAACTGAGAGTGTTAATACGCGCTTCGTTGACACCAAGGCTAATTAAATATGTCTTGGCGGCAAAAGCTCTTTTTTCACCCAATGTCATATTGTACTCAACAGTCCCTCGTTCATCGCAGTGTCCTTCAACGCGAAGCAACGCTTCAGGATAGGCTTTCATAAAATCAGCGATTGCTTGGAATTTTAGCCTGTCCGCTCTGCGGATATCAGACCTGTTGTAATCAAAATTAATATTTACCAGCGCAGTTGCGGCCGCATTAAGCATAGCAGTCCTGGCTTCTTCAGCAAGTCTTCTGGCTTCAGCTTCAGCGGCAAGTCTTTTGGCTTCAGCTTCTTCAGCAAGTCTTCTGGCTTCAGCTTCAGCGGCAAGTCTTCTGGCTTCAGCTTCAGCTTCAGCGGCAAGTTTTGAGGCTTGTTCAGCGGCTTCAGCGGCTGCCTGAGTCCTAAGCTCAGCCTCTGGTGGTTTGCAGGCAGTGCCGATCCCCAAGGATAGTAAAACTGCCAAGGTTGTTAAAAGTCTGATATTAGACATGGTTTTAGACCTCCAAAAGTCTATGATAACAGCTTAATAGCTGAAATTTGGTTAAAAAAAATTAGCTTTTTTTTTATCAACGGGACCTCACCCAGATTGGTTGCTGACAGCCCGTTTGATTAAGCACACGTTCAACACGGTTTCCAGAAAGATCGGTAATGTAGAGACGGTTTCTACCCTCGCGGGTACTGGAAAATATTATCTGCCGACTATCGGGAGACCAAGCTGGGCATTCAGAGTTGGTAAATCCTGTATTTATTTGATACGAAACCTGGTCACCTAATTTGTACACAAAAAGATCGAAATTATCCTCAAACCGACTGACAAACGCTATCATACTTCCGTCAGGACTCCAGGCAGGACTGGAATTGTACGTTCCGCCTATATTTAAACTGCGCACATTAGTTCCATCATCTTCCATTAAATAAATCTGAGGATTGCCGCTTCGGTCAGAAATAAAAGCTATACGATTACCGGCAGGGTTCCAGCATATTTCTGAATTTAGTCCGTCCATACTGGTCAGTCGCTTTATTCTGCCTGTCGCCACTTCAAGCAACATTATGTCCGCATGACCCTTGCCATCTGTTTGAACAAAGGCAATGCGACTGCCATCAGGACTCCAGACAGGCGTATAGACATTAAATCTGAGATTGTCACTTAACGGATATAATCTTACATGCGGCCCACCGGGAACTTTTTGCCCCCATATGGCTGGCATAGGCAGATAACTTAAATAAGCCAAACGTCCATCTCTCGCTAAAGTAGGGGACATGGTCAGCGTTTTGTGATTAGTTAATTTAATGACGTTAGTCCCATCTCTGTCAGCTTGATAAATTTCCTTTACGCCAGGCGAATCTTCTTTGCAAAAAATTATACGACTGTTTGCCACGCCGGGTGTGCCAGTTAAAAATTCCTCAAAAGCATCAGCAACCATGTGAGCCATACGTCTATAAGTTGAAGTATTGCCACTTTGATTTATGGAGGTGACACGCTTGCCGGATTTGACATCATAAACAACAGCTTCTATGGCAACATTATCCCTGTTTGTTTGAGACACCTTAGACATCAGTAGCCAATCACAGCCAACATCTGACCAAAGTGAAAAAGATTTTTCGTCCGTTAAAGCTGGCAACCCATCCCGTAATACAGCTATGGCGCTAATCTCATCTAAGTCGCGTCTCAGTGTCTCAGTGTACTCGCGCTGCACCTGATCGTCGATCAAATCAATTACTTGAGCCGGAGGCGCTGCAACAGCAATCTTTCTGGCTGTTGCAGACAGCTCAATTTCCGTGGGTGGCGGTTCCTGCGCAAAGGACGTCAAAGCGCCCGCTGTGATGAGTACAAGACATCGGATCAACATTCAATCTCCTGATGCAATAATGATACCGCAATTATAGAAGTTCCATATATAGCAATTCCCTTTGGGGATGGTACGGAGTGCCCAGGCCACACCGAAAATTGTTAAACCGCTATAAACAAGTTTTTACAGGTCCATAACTGACACGATGTATCGGACAAGGGCCATATTTTGCAAGTGCGGATTGATGTTCTTTTGTTCCATAGCCCTTGTGACGGGCAAAACCGTAGGCTGGGTATTCAGCGTCAAAGACTGTCATCAAATCGTCACGACAGGTTTTTGCCAATATGGAAGCACAGGCGATGGCACAGGAATAGGCGTCTCCATCAATCATAGTGCGCTCTTTCAAACCGGAGCCGGGCGCGTGGTCACCATCTACTAATATAATGTCCGGTTTTAGCTCTAATCCATGAATAGCTTGACGCATGGCCGCTTTTGTGGCTTCCAGTATGTTGTCTCTGTCAATAGTTTGACTATCCACTGTTGAAACGGACCAGGATGGCAGTATTGATTTTAACTCCATTGCCAGGGCGAACCGCTTTTCAGGTTTAAGTGTTTTGGAGTCTCTGGCGGCACGGAGTACGCTACCCCATTTTTCGGCTGTTTCCCCAGTCAACACCACAGCAGCAGCGGCCACAGGTCCAGCCCACGCACCACGGCCCGCCTCGTCCACGCCGCCCCAGTCAATTCCCTTTGGAAGATTAGTCAAGTCCCAGTCCAGTGGGTTGATTGTATAGCGCTTCCCCAAATTATAAGCACTCCGTGCCATTCCCAAGGGGAATTGCTATATAGCGGTTCCACAATTGATTGTCCTT
>JAIRRD010000122.1 GCA_031256155.1 Holophagales bacterium | reverse complement strand
ACCAATCCGGATCAGATGAAAGTGGAATTAGAAAACACTTACATACTGACATATGAGAAGAAGATATCCAACATGCGCGACCTCCTGCCCCTCCTGGAGCAGGTTGTAAACAGCCGCCGTCCGCTACTTATCATTGCTGAAGACATTGACGGCGAAGCACTGGCCACTTTGGTTGTCAATAAGATTCGCGGTACACTCAATATTGCCGCTGTCAAAGCACCCGGTTTTGGCGATCGCCGCAAAGCCATGCTGGAAGACATCGCCGTTCTGACCGGTGGAAAAGCCATCAGTGAAGACCTTGGCATCAAGCTAGAAAACCTGACTTTGACTGACCTTGGAACTGCCCGCAAAGTAGTGATTGACAAAGAAAATACTACCATCGTTGAAGGTGCTGGAAGCGCCGATTCCATTCAGGGCCGTGTCAAGCAAATACGCAGCCAGATAGAACAAAGCACATCTGACTATGACAAGGAAAAACTTCAGGAACGTCTGGCCAAGCTGGTCGGCGGCGTTGCCGTCATCAAAGTCGGCGCCGCTTCTGAAACAGAGATGAAAGAGAAGAAAGCCCGTGTTGAAGACGCAATGCACGCCACAAAGGCCGCTGTTGAAGATGGAATCGTTCCGGGCGGCGGCGTTGCCCTGGTTCGCGCACTTTCAAGACTGAACGGCATGAAAATCACCGGCGATTTGTCAACCGGAGTTGAAATAATCAAAAAAGCCCTTGTCGAACCCACCAAGCAGATTGCCAACAACGCCGGCGTTGAAGGTTCAGTAATAGTCAACCGCGTACAGGAAGAAAAAGGCAATTTCGGTTTCAACGCCGCGACAGGCGAATTTGGCGACATGGTCAGCTTCGGTGTCATTGATCCCGCCAAGGTTGCCAAGAGCGCACTGCTCAACGCTGCTTCAGTAGCCGGAATGATGCTGACCACTGAAGCCATCATCACCGAAATTCCAGAGCCCAAGCCCCCAATGCCCGCAGGCGGTGCACCCGGAATGGGTGGTATGGATGATATGTATTGACGTTATGATAGTGATTCCGTGTGAAATGTGTACATTTCACACGGAATGAAGTCTGGCACATGACAAGGTTATTTCAGGAATTTGGCTGAGATTTAAAACGACTATAGGAACCCCCCACCCACCAGGACAGGCGTGTTCCGATTATCTTATCACTACCACAGTCGCGCCGGAACCGCCTTGGGCTTGGGGGGCATCTTCAATGCTTGTGATGTTTGGATGACCGTTCAGGACTTCCCTGACGGCTGTTTTCAGACGTCCTGTGCCGTGGCCGTGAACTATGCGTATAAACCTGTAACCGCTGGCCAGAGCGGATTCCACAAAGCGGTGTAATTCAAATTCAACATCATCCGATGCCCGGCCAATCAGGTTCAATTCACTGTCAATTTCCTGATAATCAGCCCTGACCCTAGTACGCCCGCTGAGTTGATTTGTTGTGGACGGCACCTTTGCGGCGGGTTCCAGTTCACCGACATGAACCTCAAGGCGGCGGCCGGGGGATATCTCAAGAATAGCCTTTTTGCCTTTGATAGATGTGATTTTTCCGTGAACGCCAAGGCCGCGGTGTTTTGCGTACATTCCCGAAGCCATACTCTTTGACTCCGATGCATCGGCCCTGGATAGCATGGGAGTCAGTTCCTGGCGGGAGATTGCCTCAATGTTCTTTACGCGCTCCCTGGCTTTAACACCAACCCTGTCAGCATTGTCCTGAGCTGTCAGCGCAGCTTTTTGCTGGGCTTTCAGGTCTTTAATCAGGCGTTTGGACTCATGGTCGGCAAATTCCAGCACCCGTGCCAGCTTAGTTTGAGATTCTTCCCTGAACTTATCCTGCTGGTGTTTTAATTGGGTCTCTCTGTCCGCCAATATCCGTTTATCTTTTTCCAGCGCCGCCCGGACTCTCGCAAGTTCATCTGATTCTTCCAACAAGCGTCCACGCTCGGCTTCCAACTGGCGAAGAAACTCCCTCCAATCCTGTTCGCGCCGTCCCAGACTCTTCTGAGCCTGCTCCAGTACCGATTTGGGCATACCCAGTTTCGCGGCTATGGTGATGGCGCGGCTCTGCCCCGGCAGACCCAGCAGCAAGCGATATGTTGGGACTAAACGCTCCTCATCGAATTGCACGGACGCGTTTTGGAAACGTGAATGGCGCAGCGCCCATTGGCTGATTTCGCCTAAGTGGGTGGAACAGAGTACCCAGGAGCTGCGGCGTGAAAGAGCTTGTAATATTGCGATTCCGAGCGCGGCTCCTTCTTTGGGGTCTGTACCGGTGCCAAGTTCATCCAACAACACAAAGCCGCTCGGACGAGCCTGACCCAAAATGCGGCGAAGGTGCATAATATGGCTGCTGAATGTGCTGAGGCTCCCGATTAAGGTCTGATGGTCACCAATATCGGCATGGAATGATGAAAGCGGCGGGAACTCACTTCCGGGCTTTGCCGGTACAGCGCATCCACAGTGAGCCATAGCAGTCAGCAAACCAACTGTTTTTAGCACAACGGTCTTTCCGCCTGTATTAGAGCCTGATATTACAAGGCCGGGTCTTTTACGATTCATAGTCAGGTCTAAAGGCACTACATCATGTCCTATAGGCTCTAATTCCAGCACTGCCCTTATTCCAGGCATCAGCAGTGGGTGGCACGCGCCCTGCAGCGCCAGACTGTCCGTGCGAAGGTCAGGCAGTATGCCATCACACAGTCTTGACCATTGGAGCAGAGCGATAATTTCATCCACATCAGTCAAAAACTCATGCCAGCGTATGAAATCATCCATTCTTGAGCGCAGTGAATCCAACAGACCCCTTAAATAAGCGTTTACGGCTTCGTTGTACTCGCTGTCGGCTTCCATGTATTCGTTATTCAACTGAACAGCGTCAAAAGGCTCCAAAAAAGCCGTTGCGCCGCTACCGGATCTGTCGAGAACAAGGCCCGGTATCAGCCCCTTCCTGTCCAGTCTGACAGGCAGGCAGAAACGTCCGCTGCGTTCAACAACAGTCGCTTCCATAAAGGCTTCCGGCGTATCTTTTATAAATTTCAGGAGCCTGTTTTGAACTTGCTGATAAGCTCGCATTCTCTTTTTATGCAAATCGGCAAGTGCAGGTATCTTGAGTGGCTCCAACTGACCTTCATCATTAAAGCTCCGCGCCAGCATATCAGCTATGGAAGATGGGTCAGCCAGTATGGACGCTGGAATTTGCAACCGATCAATTTCCAGATTGGTATTTTGCGGCGGCTCTTGAGCTTCGGGCCAAGGCAGTGAAGCGATTTTATCTATCAAATGCTTCAGGGATTTCAATGCTTCGCGCAGTTGTCTCCAATGCTCCGGCAACAGCCAGCCCACCGGCGTGAGTAGCTCATCCAGAGCTTCATCAAATGGCTGCACCGGCATTGAAGAAGGTTCAAGAATCCAGGCCGATTCAAGTTCAATTTGCCTCAAGCGCCGAACCCCGGCCAGATTATCCCAAGGGTACATCCCGCCCAACCGGCGCTTGCCCTGGCGCGTTTTGGCAAAACCGGATATCAGGTTCACCAGAGTTGGAAACTCAACGGCCTCAAGTTCTTTCTGTTTCCACGTCATAGGATTGATAGGCTACACCAAAAATGAAGCCAGGCGCGACCTTGGAGCAAACGACTTCATTACAGGCGCAGGCAAAAACGGGGCTTTGAATTACTTCGGCATGATACCAAATACTAGCCCATTATTCTGCGTTCCTGCGCTAACCGCTTCAGAGACTTTTTGCGGGCGGCAAGCATTTTGCGTTTCCTCTTTGCAGAAGGTTTTTCATAGTGCTGGCGTTTTTTCAACTCGCTTAAAATACCAGATTTCTCACACTTGCGTTTAAAACGGCGCAGAGCGTTTTCAAAAGTTTCATCTTCTTTGATTTTGACCAGAGGCATTATAGTATCCCTCCTTCCGCCTTGAGAATCGCCCTTTTGAAGACCTGCATCTTGAAAAAGGCCAACTATCATATTATCACATTATTAAAGAATGTGCAGCTTTTTTATATAGCGGTTCAACTTAATTGCGGAACGCGATTTTGAGATGAAGCCAAGCTATATAGCAATTTGCGCTTTCATAGTCCATTTACGGCGAGCCAAGCCCGCCTATGGACTATGAGCGGCTGTGATTCGCAAGCGAATCCCAGCATAGCGGTTTAACTACGAAAAGTTAAACCGCTATACCTCCAACAGTTCCTTAATCAATAGTTCCGGACTGAATCTGGACGGCAGTTCTCTGTGGTAACCGCGCACCCAGTGTCTGCCATTTACAAGTATGAAAGGGATAGCCCGTTTGCCCGTTTCTTGTTCCAGCTTTTCCGCAGCACCTTCCACAGTTTCAATATCAATTTTTGAGTGTGGGATATTATTCGCAGTCAGCCATTTTTCCAAAATGCGACAATCAGGACA
>JAIRRD010000121.1 GCA_031256155.1 Holophagales bacterium | reverse complement strand
CCGCCTTTTCCTGACATGAAACGAGGCTAAAATGGTTTTTAAAAATGACAAAATTCAAGGTATAATCATTAAACGGCTATCAAGATTTTTAGATGAACGTGGGTGGTTGTCAGAATTTTTTCGCAGTGACGAGCTGCCAAGCGAGTATGTACCAGCCATGGGTTACATCAGCGTCACAAAGCCCGGCGTAGTGCGCGGCCCCCACGAGCATGTGCAGCAGGCGGATTTATTTTGTTTCATGGGGCCGGGTGATTTTAAAATAACTCTTTGGGATAATAGACCGGCAAGCTCCACATATTGCAACAGAATGGAACTGTTTTTAGGAGCGAATAATCCTGGAGCTATAATAGTTCCCTATGGGGTAGTCCATGGATACAGGTGTATCAGCATTGAGCCGGGCTGGGTTATAAATTGCCCGAATCAACTTTATTGCGGCTCTGGAAAAACTTTTCCTGTGGATGAAATACGCCATGAAGCTGACCCTGATAACATATTTGTGCTTGATGAAAAGGTGCGCCGAGCGGTGTTATCGTGAATATCATTGTTTCAGGAGCATCGGGCCAGCTTGCTGAAGCTATAAGAAGGCACTGGCAGAAGCATTTTTTAATAATGCCTCCAGAATCAGAGCTCAATTTAACATCAAGAGAATCAATTCAATCCACAATTCAAAAATATAAACCCGATGTATTTGTAAATTGCGCCGCTTACACAAATGTTGACGCTGCGGAGGCAGATGCGGAACAGGCTTTTTTGGTGAATGCCAAAGCTGTACAGTGGATTGCTGAGGAATGTAACGGCACTGACACATTATTGGTTCAAATCAGTACAGATTACATATTCGATGGGCTATCAAAAAGTCCATACATAGAAAACGATTTAGCTAAACCATGTAACGTATATGGACAAAGTAAATTTGAAGGTGAAATAGCGGCGTTAACATCAAAAAAATGTCTCTTATTTCGCACAGCTTGGTTATATGATACATGGGGCAAAAATTTTTTCACAACCATGCTAAAATTAGCCTCGCAAGGCAAACCTCTTCGCATTGTTGACGATCAGCACGGTTCTCCCACATCCTGCCGCGCTCTGGCCAGGCAATTACTATTTGCCGTTGAGAATCAATGGCGCGGCTTATTCAATGCGACCTGCAGCGGGGAAACCACTTGGTATGGATTTGCCGACGCAATATTCAAGAAGTTAAACTTGACACCCAATTATTCTGCCTGTAATTCTTCCGAATACCCAACTCCAGTAAAGCGACCTGTTTATTCTGTCCTTGACAATTCAAAAAGAAAACTCCAAGGACCTGATTTAATGGGTAACTGGGAAGATGCGCTAGAAGAATTATAGTGAATGCACTTTACAACCGTAACAACCGGGTATATATCGCCTACGCCTCCCATAGCGCTCTTCGCCTGTCGGCGACTCGCTCCATTATAGCAATTTACGCTTTCATAGTCCATTTACGGCGAGCCAAGCCCCATAGGCACTAATCTTAACGACTATAAATGTTGTTATACTGACACTTACGTAACAAAAAAACGACATCAACAAAATATCAATTTCTGACAAAAAATGTGTCCAAACAAGGGATTTGCAGCCACAAAGGTAAAATTATGTTAATGTCTATGGAGCCAAGCCCGCCTATGGACTATGAGCGGCCGTGATTCGCAAGCGAATCCCGGCATAGCAGTTTAACTACAATAAGTTGAACCTTTATAAACAGTAATCCCACAAATGCGGATTATGAAACCGTGTTCGGTACATCCCCAACGGAGAAAGAAACGGAGTAATTTTTGCAGGGGTCTTATAATCTTGAAGACGTATATGTATTTGATCATTTTAGGATGCTTGCGGCGCAGATTGGCACGTAATTCATCACGCATTTTGGATGCCTGCTTATTCCGCGATTCTTCTATGGATTTTATGCGATAATAGGCCAAGCGATCGGAAAGACGAATAACTTTCTGCCCATCGTCAAAGAAGTTCAGCCAGAAATCATAATCTTCCAACCCTTTGTCAAACAGATGGTCGTATCCGCCATATTTTTCCCAAAACTTTTTCGGATACATTGCGAAGTTATCTAATCCGTTTCTATAAGCGTACATATTATACTTTGTAGGCTTTGGCCAATCCCAGTATATTTTTTCTTTCGAGAGCTCACCGAAAAACCGTACGCTGCAACTGACAACGGAATAATCATGGGTCGTGATAAAATTATAGAGAGTTTCAAGGCAATCCGACATCATTATGTTGTCGCTGTCCAACGGTGCAATATACTCGCCATGCGCCGTCGCTATCGCATTGTTTCGCGCGGCAACAACGCCTTGGTTTTTCTGGTGCATGACTTTTATACGTGAGTCGCGTCTGGCATATTCCTCGAAAATTGAAAGGGATTTGTCGGTAGAGCCATCGTCAATGCAGATAACTTCGTAGTCCTTGAAAGTTTGTGCTAGAACGCTGTCAAGGCATTCAGCAATATATTTTTCGGTATTGTAGGCGGGAACTATAACAGATACCGCTGGGCTTTTTATGCTTCGTTGGCTTTCGTTCAAGCTTGTGTTTTCCATGCTTCTTCAACTCCTATATTCATTAATCCTTATGACCTGACATGCTCCCACACCTGTTCTGGCGTTGTGCGTATCAGGCACTCCTTTTTGGGCAGTGGGCAGTTTTGGGCAGTGGACAGTCTTTTCTTATAACACGGTTCACATGGGAGGTCGTCTGGCCTCAGCACGATAGAGTTGGGACCCCAGGGTGCGAAAGTGGTCGGATCCGTGGGGCCGAAGATGGATATAGTCTTAGTGCCGCAGGCCGCAGCGATGTGGCTCAGACCAGAGTCGTTGCCAATGGCGGCTACAGCTCCATGCAACCATGCAGCAGCTTGCGGCAGGTCAGTCAGACCGCAGAGGTTGTGGCCATGGTCTCCAATGCCTTCCAGTATGGCATCGCCCAAGGGTTTCGAGTGGGACAAGCCCAACACCACAATGTCTAGCGTCGAC
>JAIRRD010000224.1 GCA_031256155.1 Holophagales bacterium | reverse complement strand
TGTTCAAGCCCAGGTAAGGTTCTTCGCGTTGCGTCGAATTAAACCACATGCTCCACCGCTTGTGCGGGCCCCCGTCAATTCCTTTGAGTTTCAGCCTTGCGACCGTACTCCCCAGGCGGAACACTTATCGCGTTAGCTACGGCACGGCAGGGGTCAACTCCCACCACACCAAGTGTTCATCGTTTACAGTGTGGACTACCAGGGTATCTAATCCTGTTTGCTACCCACACTTTCGCGCTTCAGCGTCAGTTACTGTCCAGGCGGCCGCCTTCGCCACTGGTGTTCCTCCACATCTCTACGCATTTCACCGCTACACGTGGAATTCCGCCGCCCTCTCCAATACTCTAGCGTAACAGTCTCAGATGCAGTTCCCAGGTTGAGCCCGGGGATTGCACATCTGACTTGATACACCGCCTACGCGCCCTTTACGCCCAATAATTCCGAATAACGCTTGCCCCCTCTGTATTACCGCGGCTGCTGGCACAGAGTTAGCCGGGGCTTCCTCTCCAGGTACCGTCAATATCACTGCCTGTTCGACAATAATACTTCTTCCCTGACGACAGAGTTTTACAATCCGAAGACCTTCATCACTCACGCGGCGTTGCTGCGTCAGACTTCCGTCCATTGCGCAAAATTCCCCACTGCTGCCTCCCGTAGGAGTCTGGACCGTGTCTCAGTTCCAGTGTGGCCGATCACCCTCTCAGGCCGGCTACTGATCGTTGCCTTGGTAGGCCTTTACCCCACCAACTAGCTAATCAGACGCAGACCCCTCTCCTAGCGCCAGGCCCTAAGGTCCCCGGCTTTCACCACCAATATCACAACTGATGGTCTCATGCGGTATTATCGCCCCTTTCGAAACGTTATTCCCCACTAAAAGGTAGGTTGTCTACGTGTTACTCACCCGTCTGCCATGCACATTGCTGCACATCCGACTTGCATGTGTTAAGCACGCCGCCAGCGTTCATTCTGAGCCAGGATCAAACTCTCATGTTTATCCAAAACCCAAACTACGCTCGATTACTCGAAACTTACTCTCGCTAACGCTATGACCTGAATCAAAAACGCTAACTGCCCCGAAACAATAACACAATAAATGCGCTGATTGCCCGAAACTCTTTAACTCTTCTATCTCGCTTGAAATACTTGCCCAAACTCATGAACAAATACCCAAAACTCAAAGACTTCCATTCTCTCTATCCGGCTTCCAAAGACGTCCGAAAGGCTGAACCCCCAGAACAAACCAAAACCCTGAAACTGATCACCAATACGCATAAAAACGCATACTAGCACAAACCCCAAAGCATGCCGCGACCTCAACCGCAGAAAATCAGACTAACATACGTGAAAAAAAAAACAAGAAAAAATTGAAAAAATGAAAAAAAAATGTGAGAATGGTGATGAAAATCACAAATGAAGCTTTTTCAAGCATCATTATTTGAGACTTTTTTCAATGAGCATGTGCAAAAGAATTACGGCGGTATGAGTGATTCCGGGGATTCTGGAAGCTTGTCCCAAGGTCTGTGGTCTGTGGCGGCGTAGTTTTTCTCTGACTTCAAGACTCAGTCCTGGTATGTCGCGCTCAGCGAAATTTGCTGGTATGGAAATAAACTCCCACTGCTCAAGATGGCTGGCGAGCTTGGCCTCTCTCTCTCTGTATCCGGAGTACCTGATTGTAAACAGCAGTGAATCGCGCTCTTGCGCCTGATTAATTCCTTTAAGTGAAATATTGTTGTTTTCGCACACCTCAGTAATGAGAGCATCTATCTGCTCTGACTTGATCTGTTGCCTTTTGAGAAGTTCAATGACCGTCATTCCCTGATTGAGACTCAATCCGCTTTCAATAGCAAAACGCGCATAGTTTGAAGTTTTTTTTACCCAGGCGTTTTCACACGCGCACATCAAAGATGTGCGCCATTCTGCGCGTTTTTCTACTTCGGCGATTTCAGCAGCACTCAGAACTCCTATTGATTTTGCGCTGTCAAGAAGCCGTGCGTCCGCGAGGTCTGCGGCAAGTTCCAGTCTGCGTTCAGCTCTTGCTGTCAACATGCGATAAGGTTCATCGGCCCCTTTAGTGACAATGTCGTCTATCATTACGCCTAAATAAGCTGTACTGCGACTGAGAATGAAGGGTTCTTCACTTCTCAAAAAACGGACGGCATTGACGCCGGCAATTAAACCCTGACCTGCCGCTTCTTCATAGCCGGTAGTTCCATTGACCTGACCTGCTGTCCAAAGACCCTTTACAACAGGAACTGCTAGTGTTGAATCAAGCTGCAATGGATCAATAGCGTCGTACTCAATTGCGTATCCATGCCTGAGGATTTCGGCGCACTCAAATCCGTCCAGTGTCCGAACCATTTGAAATTGAACATCTACGGGCATTGAAGTCGAGAGGCCGGATAAATACAATTCTTTGGTATCCAAAGAATCAGGCTCGACAAAAATCTGATGACGCTCTTTATCTGGAAATTTGACGTACTTGTCTTCTATTGATGGACAATATCTGGGACCTATGCCTTCAATATATCCGCCGTACATAGATGATCTGTGCAGGTTTTCACGCACTATGCGCTCAGTTTCAGACGTGGTAAAGACAATATGGCAGTGAACTTGCGGCAGGACTATGCCAGACCCAAAAAAACTGAAAGGTTTTGGGGGAATGTCTCCGGGCTGTGGCTGCATTTTATGATAATCAACTGTCCTTGAGTCAATCCTGGGGCTGGTGCCTGTCTTCAGGCGGCGCCATTCCAATCCCATACTTCTGAGCTGACTGGCTAAATGAATTGATGCGGGTTCACCGGCTCTTCCGGCTTCTATGCGCTTGCCGCCTATCAGAATTTGACCGTTCAAAAATGTTCCGGCAGTCAGAATCAAGGCATCGCAGGCGATATGAGAGCCGTCTAAAAGTTCCACGCCACTGACCCTCTCTCCGCCGTTAAATAATATTGAAACGACAATACCCTGCCGCAAACGAATATTGGGTATGAACTCCAGACAACGTCTGGCTTCCAGTCTGTACTTAACTCGGTCTGCTTGGGCACGCGGGCCGCGGACGGCAAAACCTCGGCTCTCATTCAATGTTCTGAAATGAATTCCGGCAGCGTCAATCAAACGCCCCATAAGGCCGCCAAGCGCGTCTATCTCCCGTACTATGTGACCTTTGCCTACACCACCTATTGAAGGATTGCAGCTCATTTGGCCGATTTGATCCAGATTGATGGTAATCAGCGTAACGACAACACCCATTCTGGCGGCAATATGTGCCGCTTCAATACCTGCGTGCCCGCCGCCAACCACAACAATGTGCATACGAATCTCCAAAGAAGTGCTTGCAAAACTAAAGTTTTGCAAGTGGCTTCAAAAATAGTTTAATTCCTAAATTTGATTTAAAATTGTATGGCTTGTAGGTTGGCTTTGCCCACCGTTAAGCGAGTAATACAAGCGAAAATTGCTATATCATTGAATCTGGAATATTTTGTTATGAAGAAACGAAAATTGGACATCAAGGAACGCAACGAACGCAACGCCAGACGCAGAAGGGCTGTACAACGCTCAAAATTTGCGCTGCCATCTACTATCACATTGATTTCCGTGTTATGCGGATTTTTAAGCATAGTTATGTCTATAAACGCTAACGGCGCATCAGAGCGAAATTTATTTTTACAGGCCGCCTTCCTGTTAGTACTGGCCGCTGTACTCGATGGCCTGGATGGACGAGTAGCCAGGGCAACCAAAACAACTTCAAACTTTGGCGTCCAACTTGACTCGCTTGCCGATGTACTCAGCTTCGGGATGGCCCCCGCAATTCTTGCTTACAAATATGGCTTTTTTGCAATCGGCCAGCAGTATCCGCGCGCCATGACTGTTGGCTGCGCCGCCTCCTTTTTCTTTTTAGCTTGCGGTGCCTTGAGGCTCGCTCGCTTTAACATTCAAGTCGAGCACGTTGATTCCCGATTTTTCATTGGAATGCCAATTCCGGTCGGGGCCATTTGCGTAGCATCCGTAATTCTTAAATGGCCTGGCTCAATTTCGTCGGTGCCAATGGCTTATATGTTTTCGGGAATGTTGTTCATAGTTGGGATTTTTATGATTTCTACACTGAGTTTTCCAAGTTTCAAGAAAAAGTCCCACCATCCAAAGGCAACATTGTGGATTACTATTTCGTTTCTGGTCTTACTTTGCATGCTGGTCATTCTCAGGACTACTTTCTTCCTGTGCTTCATT
>JAIRRD010000060.1 GCA_031256155.1 Holophagales bacterium | reverse complement strand
TTTGTCCATTCTTCACGCTGATGTTGTAATTCTGGCCCCAGGCAGCCTTTACACGAGTACCATACCGAATCTTTTGTTTCCTGAAATCCGCACAGCGATAATACAATCGGGCGCTCCATTGATATATGTCGCAAACCTCATGGCCGAATCAGAAGAAAGTCATGGACTGAATCTTGTCGACCACATTGATGCCATACAGACACTGGGCCAGCTCAAGCTATCAGTCGTTCTCGCCAACGAAACTCCTTTAAAGCCGTTTGTATTGGCAAAGTATATAAAAGAAGGCGGGGCGCAGCTATTTGCCAAAGAAAACACACATCTTGGTGTCTCAATTATTTCTAAACCCTTGCTGGATACAGAGGCCGATTTGGCCCGTCACCATCCAGAATTAACAGACACGGCAATTAGATATTTGCTCGAAAATTTATGAATACTATAGTGGAATTTAACCGCTTAGACATATAATACCAAGTTGTGTTCAATACTTGTTGAACGCAACTTGGTATAAATAATTTATGGTTTTTTTGGAGCAATTATGACTGCATTTCCTTTTACTGCTATTGTTTTGAGCTTTTTCGCGGTGCTGCCGGTCATGAAGCAGCAAAAACCCAAGTCGAGCCAGCAGTCCAATGCCAATTCAGCAAATGCCCAAATCGCTTCCCTGCGTAATCAAGTAAAGGCCCTAACAGAAGAACGCGATGCGCTACAACTTAAAGTAGATGAAATTCCAGACTTTTTGAGACAAGAAAACGCAGAGTTATATCGCCAGATTGATGAAGCTGAGGCTCAAAAAGAACAGTTATTGGATGAGCTTGAACAAGTAAAAGCCACGCTTCATGAAAACCAATCGGGAGGCGATTCGTTATTGAGAGAATTGCAACAGGCAAAAAATGATTTGAGGAGGAGCAGCAACAGAGTTGAGCTATTGGAGAAAGAAGTAGCTTCATTGGAGGCTCGTTTGGATGATGCCGTAAATATTAAAGATGGCGCGTTTGTTCAATATGGGCCGGATATTGTTCCGGCGGAGTGCCTCAATTTGCGGCGCATGACACCAGAAATCAAAAGGGCGGTTGGTGTTGTTGTTGTAAATTGCCTGATAAACGAATTGGGCGACACGGAAGCTGTTTGTTTAATTCAGGGACTACCGGGGAAAGTGACGGAATGGACGCTAAAAGCGCACGAAGCGTGTTTGGAAGCTGCAAAGCGCTTGGTTTTTAAGCCAGCTACGAAGAATGGCGTTCGCCTGAAAATTTGGCAGGGCGTTGGGTTTATCTTGAACTGATTCTTAAAGTCATTTGCTTGATGAAGTTTCATATATTGACCTGGGGTTGCCAGATGAATGACCACGACACCGAAAAGATGTCGGGACTACTGGTCAGTTCAGGTTTTTCCTCGGTCGATAGCGTTGAAGACGCGGATGTTGTTTTACTCAATACGTGTTCAATACGAGAAAAAGCGGTTCACAAAGTATTTTCAGAATTGGGCAGGTTAAGAGAAATCAAAGCCAATCGTGCCAATCGCTCAATGTTCATAGGAGTTACAGGTTGTCTGGCCCAGCATGAAAAAGAAAAAATATTCAAACGAGCGCCCTGCGTTGACTTGGTTATGGGAACAGCGGCAATACAACAGCTTCCCAAACTGGTTGCCGATGCCGTTTCTGGTGTGGGTCGAGTAATTGATACAAATTTTTATCCCGACAACCATTTGTTTCCGTCGGTGATAATCCAGCGCAGACCTACGGCCAAGGCTCTTGTTACTATTATTGAAGGTTGCAACCACGCCTGTACCTATTGCGTTGTTCCAACAACGCGGGGTGCTGAACGGCATCGCCCGGTAGCGGATGTTCTGGCGGAAGTCAGGAGCCTCGTGGAGCAAGGGTTTTGTGAAGTAGAGTTGCTGGGGCAAAATGTGAACAGCTATCAAGGCGGATGCACATTTGCTGAATTGCTTTTCAGGGTCACCGAAATAGAAGGTTTGGAGTGGATTCGCTTTACGACAAGCCATCCAATGGACTTCACTCAAGACTTGGCCCGTGCGATAGTTACAATTCCTAAAATAGCCCCATTTCTGCATCTGCCAATTCAAAGCGGATCAGATAAAATTTTGCGCCGCATGGGGCGGAAGTACACATCTCAGGAATACCTGGAGCGCATAGGGTATTTGGGAGAGCAGCGAGATAAAATGTGCCTGTCCACAGATTTTATTGTAGGTTTTCCGGGCGAGACAGATGAAGATTTTGAAGCCACTATGTCTGTTTTGGAAAGAGTCAGATTTGACGCTTCTTTTAGTTTTATTTACAGCCCAAGACCTAGCACTTCCGCGCTTCGTTTGCCTGACGATTTGCCGGAGAATGTGAAACACGAGAGGTTGACGAGATTACAAGCCCGTCAAGCGGAACTCACATTTCAGAGTCATCGCCGCGAAGTTGGAAATATATTGCCGGTGCGGATTGAAAGCCACGGCCCAACAGAACTTGGTCATTGGCTGGCGCGTACAGCCCAATGGCGCAATGTTCACTTGGAGAACAATGAAAATCGCCAATTGCCCTTTGGCCGCTTGGTTGACGCGCGAATAACCGGTGCGGGGCCGCACTGGCTCAGAGCTGAAGTTGTTTGATATATCGCGGTTCTATATTCAATTCGTCAAGCGAACTTTGATATATTCGATTGCTCCTTGTAACAAAATGCTCAACTTCGTATCAAGTGAGTTTGTACGCGACTTGTCAGTGCGCTTTCCATAGCGTCAAGCAGGGATAAATTTCGCAGCCAGTACCAGCCCGGCAGAACCCTTTCCTGTGGTTTATTGAAGGGGAACAGCATCTGGCGCAGTTTTTCGATATTCTTTCCAATGCGTTTTTCAGCCGCCTCTTTCGCAAGACGCGCGTCAAGCCGCTTTAAGCGTGTTTGCAAACGTTTGATTTCTGCTTGATAACGCTTATTGACAGCATAGCCCCAAGCCTCATCAGCCTCAGGGAAGATTATGGCGGATGGCTTTAGGGGCGTTACGGAAGCAAATGACTCCCATTGCCCCAGACGCAGTGCCTCCAATTCATCGGCGGAAATATCAGAAGATTCATCAGAGATTACAAAAACGGTCGGTCTTTGCAATATTTGCGGAGCTTCCAGCCCAACCCGATCCCACAGGCGTTCCGTCAATCGCCAATAAACTCTTTCAGCCGGTCCCAAAACCACAACTTTGACAGGCAGTAAGAGAGATTGCATTAAAGGGCGCAGAGCTGCGCCGGGACTTAACCAATGACCTGTAGGGCATTGCTGACCGCGCTCCAAACGATTTCGTTTGCCCGTTAGTGGATCAAGCGAAAACCAAGCCGACTGCTGACGTGGGTTCAGGGTTAATTTCTCACCTGTTGATTCAAGGAGGTCGGCTTGCAAATACAAGTCATTTTCAAGCTCCATGTCCCGCCAGCGTTCCAACTCTGCTTGAATGGTGGAGCGGTCAGCGTCTTTGGTTGGACTGAATGGCTCTATACCGCGATTCCAGAGTGAACTGCCCAATGCCAGGACA
>JAIRRD010000150.1 GCA_031256155.1 Holophagales bacterium | reverse complement strand
AACCGCTGCGTTCCGCTAGTTTTCTTACCTCTTCAGCAACAACGGCGAACCCTTTGCCCTGCTCACCAGCCTTAGCTGCCTCAATGGCGGCATTGAGCGATAACAAATTGGTCTGGTTGGCGATTTCCTGAATCACGCCGATTGCCGCTGCTATCCTGCCTGTTGTCTGTGTGATGTCTTCCATCGCGCTCTGAGTTGAGGCACCAGCTATGTTGCCCTGCTGTGTTGCATCAAGAGCCGCTTCCAACTGCGACAGAGAATTCGCGGCATTGCTGCCCACTTCATCAATAGAAGCTGACAATTCACCCATTGCGGCCGCCATTCTCTGTGCGCCAGCCTTTTGGATGTCGGCACTGTTGGCAATTTGCTCTTCTGTGTGTGACATTTCTTCCGCCGATGCCGACAGTTCCGTTGAACCGCTCGCCACGCCGTCAATGCCACCGCTGACGCTGGTAATAAGTGTCCTGAGATTATCTATAGTATCACCGAGCGTATCAGCCAGATCACCGATTTCATCCGGGTATGTTGACTTGGCTTTTATTGTCAGGTCGCCACGAGCTACAGCGTGCAGACTGTGAGCCAGAACTCGCAGTCTGCGCTTCAGCATGTTCGCTATGTAAGTCGCTATCAACATTGAAAGCAGGGCAGCGGCAAGGCAAATACTGATCATGAGCGTATCGCCCATTCTGGCAGTATCTTTGTTGCCTTTTACCGAAAGATCAACAAATTCGTCGATGTTTGCCTTCAGCTCAGCCATACCCGCAACGGCTTCCTTGTAAAAGGGAAAAAGTGTAGTCTGCACGTAACGCATTGCTTCATCTTTCCTGTTTGCAAAAGCCAGCTCTTTCATATGAACAGAGTTCTTCTCGTATGCCTCGACTGATAAATGAACCCTTTCAAGTAAAGCTTGTTTGCTTTGATCTCCCCGTGTCAGAGACATCGCTTCTTTCAGATTATTCTTGACTATTTCCAAGCGTTTATCAAAATCATTTGAGAATTCACGCAATTCATTCTGATCATAGCTTATAATCATATCGCGCACTCCAGCACGACATACAGTCAATTGCTCTGAAGCTTCGGCTGCTAGCTTTAAGGCCTTGTAGCCGATATGAATCAATACATCACCAAAGCCTATTTTTTTGGAAGACCAAATCCCCGTTATACCAACAACAACGGTCATAACAATTACAAACAAAAAAGCCAACATGAGCTTTGGCTTTATTTTAAGCATTAGGTACCAATTCAAGTTTCCCTCCTTGTGAGTTAGTTAATTGTTGAGAAGATCGGTTGTCGGAAAACCAAAAGCGTCTCTCCATGAGTAAAACAAGAAAGATGGTACATCAAAACGGTTAAAATTTTGTCATGGAAATTTTTCAAAAATTTCCATGACAAAATTCCAGAACGCAATCTTTAGCTATGGAACCATTAACTGAAATTCGATATGATTTTAAAGTATTAACGGCTTGGATGCGCCATTTTTTGGAGTCATACAGTGAATACACTTTACAACCGTAACAACCGGGCATGTATCACCTACGCCTCACATTCCGCTCCCCGCCTGTCGGCGGCTCGCTCCATTACGGCGCAGTCTGGCGCATTCGCGCGTTTTACTTATGGTGCATTGTTACGCTCCATAAGTAAAACAACTATAACAATGGCAAAAAATTTTTTCAGCAAACTGCTTTTTGTCGGCTCACTGCTGTTAGCGTTTACGCCGGTTAAGGCGCAAACACAGCAAAGCCTCATACTTGCTACAACAACCAGTACACAGGATTCGGGTTTGTTGGACGTACTGATACCGATTTTTGAAAAACAGAGCGGTTACTTTGTCAAAACCATAGCTGTGGGTTCTGGCCAGGCCATGGCTATGGGAAAGCGCGGCGAAGCTGATGTTCTTTTGGTTCACAGTCCGGACGCGGAAGAGCAGTTTGTAAATGAAGGCTTTGGTATAAACCGCCGCATTGTAATGCACAATGATTTTGTGATAATTGGCCCGAAAGATGACCCCGCGAAAGTCGAAAGTGCTGAAAACGCTGTTGACGCGCTCACGCGCATTGCCAGGACGGAATCACTATTTTTTTCACGCGCTGATGAGAGCGGTACACATGCTCTGGAAAAAAAACTATGGAGCAAAGCATCAATTAACCCAACAGGGCGCTGGTATCAGCAAACCGGCCTGGGTATGGGACAAACACTTGCCATTGCCGCCGAGAAGAAGGGTTACACACTGACAGACCGCGGTACCTATTTGGCTACGCAAAAAAACTTGAATCTGGTCATACACTCTCAAGGCGATCCAATATTGATGAACATCTACCATGTTATTGAGGTCAATCCCGATAAATTTCAAAAGATAAACGCCAGGGCGGCAAAGCAATTCGCTGATTTCTGCGTGTCTGAATCCGCGCAAAACGTCATAGCCGCATTTGGAAAAGATAAATATGGCTCCCCGCTATTCTTTGCGGACGCAAAACCCAAGAGATAGTTTGTGGAATTGATCTGGGAAGGTATTAAAAAGGCCGTTGAACTGCTATGTAAGCTGGACACTGAAGTCTTAGGAATAACCTGGCTGACATTGAAGATTTCAGGCATCGCAACACTGGTCAGCCTGGCGTTTGGCGTGTGCGCTGGCTTTGGCTTGGCTCTCAAGGCTTTTCCCGGACGGCGCATCATCATTGCCATGATAAATACCGGCATGGGGCTTCCGCCTGTAGTGGCCGGCCTTTGGGTCACGCTATTCCTTTGGCGCAATGGCCCATTTGGAACACTGGAATTGATGTACACGCCAGCGGCTATAATCATCGCTCAAATTGCCATTGCAACGCCCATCATTGCTGGCTTAAGTCTTACGGCAATCCAGCACCTGCCGCCAAACATGAAACTACAAATTCTCAGCCTTGGTGCAAACAAGTTTCAGATGCTCTGTCTATTGGCTAAAGAGGCTCGTTTACCTCTCATGGCAGCGGTAATGGCCGGTTTCGGTGGCGTGGTTTCTGAAATTGGCGCGTCAATCATGGTTGGCGGAAATATCAAGGGATACACCAGAGTTCTCACAACTGCCACTGTCATGGAAACCGGCCGCGGCAATTTTGATATCGCCCTGGCTCTGGGCTTTATATTGCTCTTGCTCTCATTTGCCGTAAATGCCCTGCTCACCTACTTGCAGCAGCGAGAGCGCCCGAGATAATGAATAAGGTAATCCTGCAAGCTGAAAACCTGACCGCAGCTCAAGGCGGCGTTCAAGTGTTGTGCGTACCTTATTTTGAACTCATCCAGGGTCAGGTCATGGCACTACTTGGCCCAAACGGCTCCGGTAAATCCACGTTGTTACTCTGTCTGGCCGGGCTTCTGGAAATTACGGGGGGAAGACTTTTATTCAGAGACCGAGAAGTATCGGG
>JAIRRD010000221.1 GCA_031256155.1 Holophagales bacterium | reverse complement strand
AACAGAGTAGTAGGGAGCGTTTGAAAGGCTTAGGCTGTACAGTGTTGGCATTATATCCTTATGGGAGCCAATTCTCTCGGGATCATAGAGGTGCTTTGTGCGTTCCAGTATTGGTCTGGGGACATACAGATAAAATGGGGAGGCTTTGTTTAGAAACAGGCTATCAGGGTATTTTGCTTTGATTTGAACCGAAGCATGGTCGCCAGTCATCCCTATAACCGTTCGGCCGCTTAGGAGGGGGTTGTCTTTTACTGCGGCTATGAAATCACCCGCACAGTTATTGACGTACTGGTAGCAGTGAAGGATTTTACGCACTGTCCCTTCGCCTTCAAAGAAGTGGTCCAACACTTCTTTATCAGGGTTTATAGGGAAGCGGTCTTTATATCCTGGCGATGTATCAAAGGGCGAGTGGTTGCTGAGGGTCATTATGACAATGAACATCGGCTTGGTACTTTTTTCCAGCAATTCAAGGGCCATGGGATAAGCGTATTCATCAGGCAGTCCCCATGAGCCTGAAGCTATACTCAGGCTTACGCCCTTATTGCGCTCAGCAAAATCATCCGAAAAGAACGTATGGTCAACTTTCTGCGCGGACATATATGAACGCATGTCCCACCATGAGGGGAGTCCGGCATGTATAAAGGCTGTTTCATAGCCATTTTGCTTATATATGTCAAATGCACTGCTTTCCAATTTAACCGTCTTGGCCAACCCCCTGGTCACATCCATATCGGGGCAATAGAATAGTGTCCGCGTTAAAGCCGCAACCGTGCGAAAATTTTCTGCCAGAAAGCGCTTAAAGACAAAGTCTCCCTCCATGTGAGGCCGGAATGAGCCGAGCATATCCAAAGTGCCAGGATTGTCGAATTCCAGAATGTTAGAGCCAAATCCTTCTCTGATTACTATGACAACATGGGGCTGGTTTTTCGCTAGATGAGGGTTTTCCGGTGTTTTTTCCGTCAAGTCCTCCTGTCCTAAAACTCTATGAGCAAGTTCCCGCCCTTCATTCGCTGCCACAGGCTGATATGGAGGGTTATCCCGATAGTCAGTCCAAGCCCAGTGCAGGGCAAGCAGAGCATTGGGTACAGCGTTATTCAGTACAGGAATGTTGGAGACAAATCTGTCACGCTGACGCAGAGGAATATTACGCAAAGTCCCCCGTGCGCCCAGAAAAGACAAAAAAGTAAAACACAAAAGAACAGCCGCTTTTACAGCGGGGTGTAAAAAGCCGCCTTGGGCGATGCCCCGGCAAATGCGCCATAAACGGCGTGTCAACCAGGTACATATAATGGTTACTCCCAACACAAGGAGCATAATACGTATAAAAGGATACTCATTCATTACCGATGACAATACCGCACGCGTATCGTCATCCTTCAGACCAAAAACCATTACGTTTATCTCTTTTTGGAATGTCCTATAGTAGAAAAAATTTGTCACCGAAGCCAAGGAGAAAACCAAGTAAAGGAAAGGTGTATAAATTTTTTGCGTCCAGTCAAAAACCAGTGCGGCACCGCCATAAAAACATGAAACCAAGCCAAAAATGAATAAGGGAACAAGGGCGATAACGGCAGTGCGGAGGTCGTACCTAAGGCCCAAGTTCCACATCGCCCATATTTCTCTCCCACGACCAGACAATTCTCCCGGCAGGGAGAAGTTGGCAACCAATAGTAGCCTTCCCGCCGCCAGGACAGTAAGCAGTAAAATGGCGTGCAGTAACATGAAAACAATGAAGGTAGTTGGAGATAAATGCGATGAGACTTTCATTACGACATGGCCTTTCGCGTGAAATATCACGAATGATTTCATTATAGCTGGAGACTGTCCAGAAAACTTCCGTATTCAAATTACGGAGTA
The DNA here is from genome assembly GCA_031256155.1 of Holophagales bacterium. Lineage (GTDB taxonomy): Bacteria > Acidobacteriota > Holophagae > Holophagales > Holophagaceae > WRHW01. The sequence continues at coordinate 1,308 of JAIRRD010000221.1, read as the reverse complement.
CAATTTTGATATGGAACCGCTATAATTGTTTTGGCTTTTCCAGATGGAACAGTCATCATCAAAAATACTCCAACCACTACTTGGGAGCTAAACGCATGCTGAATCAGTGGCTCAAACGCCTTAAAGCTTCATCAAAAGCCAGAATGGCCTACTTAACTGGCCTATTGGTATTTTTTGCCGGTGCGATGCTCATGCGCGCTCAGACCTCCACGGATGGTGGGGGAGGGGCTATAGAACACGTTTTTCAATTTTTCGCTCCATTCCGTAGCGCGGAATTCGGGGCTTTTGAGCGGGTTTCGCTGATAATAGTACTGGTTATAGCGGTGGCTGGTTTGCTCTACGCCCTGATGCTTGTTAAGCAGGTCAAGAGTGCGGACAAGGGTACACCAAAGATGCAGGAAATAGCTTCGGCCGTGCGCGAGGGCGCAAATGCCTATTTGTCAGCACAGTTCCGCAAGATAGGCCCCTTGATTATCCTCATCACGATCGTCCTTTACTTCACTACACAGAGCGAGTTTCAGGCATTTAAGTTTGGCCGCGCGATCGCGTTTATGGTGGGAGCTCTGTTTTCCTGGACAGTTGGTTTTGTTGGAATGCGTCTGGCCACTATCGGCAATCTCCGCGTCGCCGCAGCAGCAAAGCATAGCTATGGCACGGCGATGCAATTGGGCTACCGCACAGGTACTATCACGGGGATGCTCACGGACGGATTGGGTCTGCTGGGCGGCACTCTGATTTTCCTAATGTTTGGCTCTGAAGCGTATGAGGCTCTCCTAGGCTTTGGCTTTGGCGGTACGTTGCTGGCTCTCTTTATGCGCGTTGGCGGCGGCATTTACACTAAAGCCGCTGATGTCGGCGCGGACTTGGTCGGCAAGATAGAAAAAGACATCCCGGAAGACGATCCGCGCAATGCTGCCACCATTGCGGACAATGTGGGTGACAATGTGGGTGACTGTGCTGGTATGGCGTCTGATATTTTTGAGAGCTATGAAGTGACTATAGTGGCGGCAATGATTCTCGGCATGGCTACTTTTGGCCACAAGGGTGTGCTGTTCCCCCTTCTTGTCCGCGGAATCGGCGTTTTAGGTTCAATAATAAGCACCTACACGGTCAAGGCCGGCTCCAATGACACAAGCGATACAGCCCTTAAAAGCGTCCACCGCGGATTCTGGATAGGTTCCATCATTTCCGTTGTTGGCTTCTTCGTGATGGGTTGGTTCTATCTCCGCTTTGACCCAAGCTATTTTGTGGCCAACAAGCTGGCCGCAGCGGGCTTCCCCGGTGGCGATCCAACGAGTTTGCCATTCT
>JAIRRD010000189.1 GCA_031256155.1 Holophagales bacterium | reverse complement strand
AAACTGGCCTCTCACTTGTGAGATTTGGTATAATGTTTTTATTGGTGTCCAGCCATTTTCTGGACTATGACCTCTGAGTGGCATGGGGCTACGAGGATGGCGACGGGAAAAACCCTGATTAAGGAGCCAAAATGGCCCTAAACACAGAGCAGAAAAAAATTATTATTGAAGACTTTAAGACTCACGAGACAGATACCGGGTCGCCTGAGGTTCAGGTCGCTATATTGACCAAGCGGATCAATGACTTAACTGAACATTTCAAGACACACACAAAAGACTTTCACAGTCGCCGTGGTCTCTTAATTATGGTTGGCCAGCGTCGCCGCTTATTGGATTATCTTAAGAAAAAAGACCGCCGTCGCTACACAAATTTGATTGAGCGTCTGGGCTTGCGCCGTTAAACCTGCTGCCAAACAATAAAGCGGTTTTCATAAGAACACGTGCCTATGGAGAAACTGCCGATACCCAACGACCCTGACCCCTACAAAGTCACTTCAAGCAAGCTGTTGTTTGACAGCCCCTGGATTCGATTGCGTGAAGATATTTTCACGCATAGGAATGGCGCAAAAGGGCGTTATTCCATATGCGGATTCAGACGAACCGCCTGCGGTGTACTAGCATTGGACGAAGATGACAACGTGGTGCTGGTTGGACAATGGAGGCATCCCCTAAAATGTTACTCATGGGAAATAATTGAAGGCGGCGGAATGGAGGACGAAACTCCATTCGACACCATCAAACGCGAGCTTGCCGAAGAAGCCGGTTTACAAGCCTCACTGTGGGAACCATTGTTATACAGCAACTTGAGTAATTCCAGCACTGACGAAGAAGCCTTTCTCTTTGTAGCAAAAGACCTCAGTCCGGCACCAGAAGGAGCGCATCCAGACGATGAAGAAGAACTGGCCGTCATGCGTGAGCCTTTTCAAAACTGTATCCAGCGTGTATTTACAGGCGAAATTGCCGATGGACTGACCTTAATCGCATTATTAGCTGAACACGCAAAACGCGCCGGAAAAAAATCATTAATGGAGCCAGACCTTACAGAGCGCTTTTTTCAAACTCCGGCCAATCACCCAAGTAATGGAAGAATCCAGTGGGATAGTGCAAAGTAACGCTCAGTTTTAAATTATTTTTCATGCGGCTCTTAAACAAGTGATTAAATGATTCTCACGCTTCACCCTGACAACCCTCAGCAACGTCATTTAGAGCGTATTGCTGACATTTTACATAAAGACGGAGTCATCGCCTACCCCACAGACACTCTGTTTGGCTTAGGCTGCCTGGCCGACAGAAAAAAGGCGCATGAGCGGATTCTCAATATCAAGGGGCGGGATGGCAAGCGTCCTATGAGTATTCTATGTTCCGATTTAGAAATGCTCTGCCGTTATACCAGACATCTCGAAACACCCACTTACCGCATTCTCAAGCAACTATTTCCAGGCCCATACACAGTTGTGCTGCCCGCGAGCCGGGAAGTACCGCGTCATCTGCAAAATAAACAGACCGTAGGTCTGCGTATTCCAAATCACAATTTTTGTATAGCCATCACAAAGCTCCTGGGACAACCTATTATCACAACCAGTTGTCAGCGCACAGGGGAATCGCCTATGCAAACGGCCTGGGAAATTGACGATGAACTTGGGCACACACTGGACCTTGTCATTGACTGCGGCAGTCCAGAAGGTTTGGCAAGCACCATACTCGATTTCACAACTGAACCAATATCTGTGATTCGTGAAGGCGCAGGTCAATGGCCTGTTTGAATTTGTTGATGTAAAAATGTAGCAATTCCATGTGAAAGTGACATTTCACACGGAATGAGGTCTGGCGAGATGGACTAATTACATTTCTGGAATTTGTCTAAAATCAAAAGAATTTACAATAAGTTGGAAACTGCCCGGAAAATTTCCATATTAAAATTGCAGAACGCAAATTTGGGGAACTATATACTTGAGTACACAAATTCGATAAAACATATACAACTTTACTTTTTGCAATACTTATTTTATATTAATTCATACAGACATTTATAAATTAGCAATAGTTATTTTGTTTTTTGTAAAAACGAATTTTTTGCGAATTTTTTAAAATTCTATGGAATAATCATTCTATGTCAAAGCAACTGAAACCTCGAGTCGCTCAGGTCTTGTCCACATATCAACTGATGAGAAGGTTCCCTGATGAACAAGCTGCCATTAATTATCTGACACCCATTCTATGGCCTGGTGGTCCAGTATGTCCATTTTGTAACAGCAGTCATATACTCACACGCCAGCGCAAGAATTTTTTCTTTTGCAGTGATTGTCGAAAAGACTTTACAATTCGCGTAGGTACAATTTTTCATAGATCACATGTTTCCTTGCACAAATGGCTCTATGCCATGTATTTGATGGTCACAGCCAGAAAAGGCATATCATCTTTACAACTATCAAAAGAAATCGGAGTTACACAAAAAACCGCATGGTTCTTACTTTCACGCATAAGAGCCGCTTGTGGCAATCAAACAAAAAAAATACTTTCAGGCATTGTAGAAGTTGACGAAACCTACATCGGTGGTCTTGAAAAGAATAAACACACAAGCAAAAAACTCAGAGTAGGTAGAGGACCAGTAAGCAAAATACCTATTATCGGAATGAGAGACAGGAATGGACAAGTAACCGCACACGTAACCAATTCCACTGATAGCAAAGCATTACAAGGAAGTATCTTGGATAATGTCGAAGCTGGATCAACAGTTTGTACTGACGAATATCGTTCTTACAATGGCTTAAACACTGTATTTACGCATAACACAATAAATCATTCTGCCAAACAATTTGTAGATGGAATGGCTCACACAAACGGGATAGAAAGCGTTTGGGCAGTCCTCAAGCGAGGATTCTATGGAACCTATCATTCATTCAGCGAGAAGCACATACCACTTTATGTAGATGAGTTTGTCTTTAGACTAAATGAAGGCAACTGTGCTATCAATACTACTGACAGGCTGCGCTCGCTTGCTCAAGGCATGAAAGGGCAAAGACTGACTTACGAAATGCTCAAACAAAAGATCAAATATAAGATACCCAAAAACTAGGTAATCCTGTATGTGTTTAGGATTAGAGTGATTCTAGTGAGGAAGATTTGGTTGGTCTAACAAATACTTTTTAAAACTG
>JAIRRD010000170.1 GCA_031256155.1 Holophagales bacterium | reverse complement strand
AGTCGAAGGCCAGAGCACCAGCCACAGTTGAGTCGTCAATGAGAGAGTTGCCCACCTTTATGTTGTCGTCCAGGTAGGATAGCTTTTCGTCCTTGTTGGCGGTTTTGAGCCAGAGAGAGAGCTTCGTTATTTCCACGGCCTCATGGTTCAGGTCTACGCCGAATATGTTGTTGGCGAGGATGTGCGTCTCCCAGCGAAACAAGGACGGATACCCCCGTAGCCTTGTTAGCTCGTTGTTGACCGTTTTGCCCTCCCTGACCAGGTAGTCAAAGACTTCGACCAGAAATGCACCTGAGCCGCAGGCGGGGTCCAGCACCTTCACGTTTGACAGGGCCTCGCGGTAGGCTTCCCAAGCTTTGACATGGGCAACAATAGCCGCGTCTAGTCCCTTGCCCTTTTTTGCTTTCATGTTTACATCTGCGGGGAGTTCGGGCAGATCACCAAAGCCGATTTCCTTGCGCTTTGCCTCCAGCCACCCGCCCAGCGCCTGTTCGACGATGTAGTGCGTCAGGTGCGGCGGCGTGTAGAACACGCCCTCTTTCTTGCGTCTGCCAGCACTGCGGTTTGCTCCGACATCAAGGTTCTTCATCTCATCAATGTCGGCTATGGATTGCTCCAAAATGTGGCCGAGTATGTTCACACTATGTTCGCTTTCGAAGTCGTAGGTGCCGATCCTGGCGAAGCCCAGACACAGTTCATCGCTGATAGCCAAAGAATCCAAGGCGGCATCCGAGGCGAAGAGGCCGCCGTTGAAGCATGGGATGTCTAGGCGTACGCTACCTTCATCAATGGCGCGGAAGAGGTCTTTGAAGTTCTCCCAGATGGGAACCGGAGATATGGCGTGCTTTGCCGCGTTGAACGGCTTGTTGAGTGTATTTTGCGGCAGAAGATCGCGGTCTTCGGCAAAGGCGATGAAGAGTACGCGGTCCAGTATCGTCTGGGCACATCGTATGGCTTCGGCCCTGTCCAGCGTGGAGTCTTGGTCCATGGTCTTGATCAGGCGAGAGCGGAGCCCTTTGTAGTCGCGGTACAGTTCGTCCGTGATGCCCTTTTCCGTCCTTTCGCTCTCTTCTAGGAGAGCCAGCGTATGACCCCCCAAGAGATTCTTTGCCGAGAGCAACAGCATTAGCCTGGCGTGTTCCCCGGGACTGGCCTCCCTGGTCAGGTCGAAATTCTCATATTCCTTGCGGCCATAGCCAACGGCGTATAGTCTTATCGTTCTAAAATTGGACACCAGCACCCACCTGGCCCCTTTGGCATCCATGGCGTATTCCCATGCCTGCTGCACGGGATTCTTGTTACGGCCAGGGATCACGGCATCCAAGTTATGCGTCCTCGCACCTTTTAGCTCAAATGGCGCGATAATACTCGCGCTATCTGGAGTGAAACTGCCCAGCGCAACATCTACGTTCCCATGGCCCACCGGTTGGTTTTTGGCAAGGGTCCATCTCTGCCCCTCGCTGCTACTGACATAGCCCAGAACATCAATGAGAATGTGCTGGATGAATTCCCCATCGCTCTGCGTCTCTACGTCGTAGACCCCTTTTTCTAGGTTTTCAGCCCATTTTGCAAGTATCTCCATGTGACGCGGGTCGAACTGGATGTGCTCCAGGTGTTTTTCCAGGAGATGTGCATTGAATAGGGACATAGAGAATTTAGTTCCCCAAAAAAACCTTCCATTGCGGGAAGCGATTTCGGGATGGAACTGCTATATAATTGTATCACCTGTTGAAACCGGGAGGACTCACATGAAACGACCTGTATGGATTCTGTTGTTGCTGCCAATGCTGGCATGTGTTGTGGAACAGCCGGAAAAAGTAGTCAATAAAGACCTTGGCTATTCCGTCGTGTTTCCGGGCCACCCTTCCAGCGCCCGTCACAGCGAGGCAACGCCTTTTGGCGAGATTGAATGGTTCAATGCTTCTTACACTTCCGCCAACAGATTTGACCAAACCTGCTCTGTGGAAGTTGGCACACTCCCGGATGGAAAGCAGGGAGGATCCAATCAAACTGAAATCCTAAACACGCTGAAGGATTGGATAACCTGGCGTTATCCGGGTTCAATACTTGAACTGTATGGGAAACAGGGTCCCGGATTCGAGTACACCAGCAGTAGCAGCAAGGAAAATATCATCAAAGGGATTATTATTCTCAGGCGCGGTCGCCTCCATCATGCGCGGGGGACTACCTCTGACCCCAATGATCCCACTTTTGAGAATTTTTTGAGTAGTTTTGAAGTGGACCCATAACAATATAAAAACTGGCACGACATTAGCATAATGCTAGGCGGGAGATGCCCTATGGATCCTGCCTATTATGTCGCCGCTGGAAGTTTGAAGGCCCGTGCCTATCAACTAGACGTTGTTGCCAATAACCTCGCCAATAGTCAGACGGTCGGTTTTAAAACCGAGCGCTGTTTTTTCGATGTGTTCAATAAGGCCAGAGATGAGGGACGTGGCCTGCCGCTTACCCCCTTTGTCAATGATGGAGCCGTGTACTTGCAAAAAGACATGGACTTCACTCAGGGGCCGGTAAAATTCACCCAGCGCGAATTGGACTTTGCCATAGAAGGTAATGCCTTTTTCACGATTCAAACCTCGCAGGGGACGAGACTTACGCGAGATGGCCGATTTACGCTTGGTCCCAATGGACGTCTGGAAACTTTCGATGGCTTGCCTGTCCTAGGCAAAAACGGCCCTATTATTTTCAATACACGCGGCGAAGAACCAAGGTTCCGCTCTGACGGCACTGTCTATCAGGGCAACAATTTTGTGGATCAGCTTGACCTCAAAGCCTTTGCTGATACCTCGCCATTGACTCAGCTTGGAGGCGGACGCTTTGATGCTGGCGATGCGCAGGAAGCTCCGGTAAAAGGCAAGATAATTCAAGGCTATCTGGAGCAGAGCGGTGTTGACATGCCAACGGCTATGGTCGAGATGATAAGGCTGAACCGCCTTTTTGAAATGAGCCAAAAGATAGCCAGCACACTAACCAATGACCTGGATGCTAAAAGTCTCAGCATCGGCAATGCGCAATAAAGGAGGTTCGTTATGATGAGAGCAATGTGGTCCGCGGCAGCCGGGATGTCAGCCCAGGCTTTCAACATGGACACTATTTCCAATAACTTGGCCAACGTCAATACTTCCGGTTTCAAGAAAGCGCGGGCCGAATTTCAGGATTTGCTTTATCAGACTGTAAATCTGGCCGGAACAAGCAGTTCCGCCAATACCCAGCTTCCAACGGGTATTCAGTTGGGGCATGGTGCCAAATTACAAGCTGTAGTTCATCAATTTACAACAGGCAATTTCCGCAGTACTTCCGCCAGCCTTGACTTGGCAATAGAGGGCCAAGGGTTTTTCCAAGTGACTATGCCGGATGGAACCATTGGTTACACACGCGATGGCTCGTTCAGCCGCAATCAGGATGGAACGGTTGTAACTTCGGCAGGTTACGCGCTCAATCCGCAGATCACGCTTCCACAAGACACAACCAGTGTCACCATTGCTAAAGATGGTACTGTGAGCATCACACAGCCCGGTCAGCCTCTGCCGCAACAAATCGGACAGATAACTCTGGTCAACTTTATTAATCCCGCTGGTCTCAACCACATTGGCGGCAATTTGCTCCTGCAAACACAGGCATCCGGCGACCCCATTGAAGGTCAGCCAGGAGCGGATGGTCTGGGTAGTGTAGCTCAGGGCTTCCTTGAGATGTCCAATGTTGATATAGCGGATGAAATGGTCAATATGATTGTGGGACAAAGGGCTTATGAAGCTAATTCCAAAACTATCCGGACAATTGACGATATGCTGTCCGTCATCAACAATCTGAAGCGGTAGGCCGCCATGCGAATATTTAACTATAGCTGTCTGATATTCACCCTGCTCCTGCCAGTCGCTATGAAGGCGCAGGGAACAGGAACTGTGGAACTGCTCGGTGTTCAGGCCCTTGCTTTTGCCGAAAATGCCGCTAGGAATTTTCCCGGCGAGTACACTATTCAGATATCGCGCCCTCCCACGCTGCCCCTGCTGAAACCTGGCAGGTTAACTTTTGAAGCGGAGCGCTTGAGCAAGCAAGAACCAATAGGACGCTTCTTTGTCGTATTCCGTGTCAGCGTTGATGGAATTTTGACAACTACCGCACGCGTGGAACTGGAGAGTACCTGGTCAGGTTCGCTCTACCAGGCAAAAGATACACTGCAAAGGAAGGCTTTGATTACTGAAACAGATTTTGAAGCCGTGGATTTTGAAGGTATTCCGCCAACGGGCGCACTGAAAGAACTCCCAAAAGAGGCTCGTCTGCGTCAGCCCATGCAAACGGGAAAAGTTCTCAAACAAATGGATGTTGAGCCTGTTCCTTTGATTAACGCCACAGACAAAGTGCGCGTAACGTTTCAAAATGGCGCACTGAAGATAGTAAGCGGCGCTACGGCCCGTTCCAATGGCGCTAAAGGGGATCGTGTCCGCCTTGAGATGGATGGCTCCAAAAAAATAGTGCAAGCTCTGGTGATAGGCCACGGTGAAGCGTCTATAGATGTTCGGAACAACAGGATTGTTCTGTAAAACCAGCAAATGATTTTATTTGTTTCAGGAGGCTACAAAATGAAAATGGTTAGCACATTTGAACAAAACCCAAGCCGCATAAGGTTTGGAAGCCATGAAGAACCAAAGAGGATGACTGTAGAGCAGCAAATAGAACACTGGAAGCGGGTTGGCGAAGCCAACGCAAAAAAATACGGCGCAAAGCGCTAGAACAAGTTCACTTTGAGATGGCAGCTCACGTCTGCGCTCACTGTCCCGCTCACCTGCTATCGCATGATCGCTTCACTATAGTCGTTTTACTTGTAGAGCATAACAATGCTCTACAAGTAAAACGCGCGGATGCGCTAGACTGCGCCGTAATGGAGCGAGCCGCCATCGGCGGGGAGCGGAATGGAAGGCGTAGGC
>JAIRRD010000160.1 GCA_031256155.1 Holophagales bacterium | reverse complement strand
AGAGCGGCCTGAACCATACATGTGGAAACATCCAAAATGATGGCACCCCCAGAGCCTGCCATGCTCCCCTTTGCAGCCATACAATCAAAGTCCATTGGAGTGTCCAGTTCTTCAGGTGTGAGAACCGGAGCGCTTATACCGCCTGGAATTACAGCTTTGATGGGCAGTCCCGAAGAAGTTCCACCTCCGACGGTTTCTACCAGGTAACGCAGTGAAGTGCCCATGGGCATTTCGTATATTCCTGGATTCTTGATATGGCCGGAGATGCCAAAGAGCCTTGTGCCGGAGTTTTTTGGAGAGCCGATGGCTGCATATGCCTGAGCGCCAATACGCATAATTACTGGAACATTGGCCAATGTCTCAACATTATTGACATTGGTTGGCTGACCGTACGCGCCCTTTGTGGCTGGATAGGGTGGCTTCACCCTTGGTTCCCCGCGGCGGCCTTCCAAGCTGTTTAGCAGTGCCGTTTCTTCGCCACAGACGTAAGCACCGGCACCTCTGTATGTATCCAGGTCAAAATCCAAGCCGCTACCCAGTATATTTGTACCTAAATAGCCAGCTTCCCTCGCCTCCTTAATAGCCGCGTCCATTTTGTCTATCAGCCACTTGAATTCGCAGCGGAAGTAAATAAAACCCTTGCGGCACTGCATTGCCCAGGCGGCAATTACCATACCTTCAATGAGCTGGTGCGGATTGTACTCAATGATTGCACGGTCTTTAAATGTTCCTGGTTCGCCCTCATCGGCATTGCACACCAGATAACGGACAAACTTATGTTCATCCGTGTCTTTTGTTATAAAAGACCATTTGAGTCCGGTGAGAAAACCTGCGCCTCCGCGTCCGCGAAGTTCTGAGGTTTTTACTTCCTGAATAACGTCCGTGGGTTCCATTTGAAGTGCCTTGCGCAGGGCTTGGTAGCCTTCATGTGTTTTCGTGTAAACACTGAGATGCCAATTATTCAAATCTCCCGCGCCTCTGAGCAGAAAGTTGGGAAAGGCCTTCGAACCAAAACCATTAAAGGTATAGCGCTGGCGGTCGGGTTTTGTTCGGATATTGGTCATTTGGTGCCCCATGCGGCAATCCGGCCATTTTTGCACGCCTCTATAACGGCATCCAGACCGGCATCATCCAACATTTCATCATAAATATCATGATTGATCTGCATACATGGCCCGGTGCCACAGCTTCCCAGACATTCGACCTCATCCAGACTCCACATTCCATCAGAACTCACCTGGCCGGGCTGAACCCCTAGGCGCTCTCGTAAACGCTCGAATATCCCGGCCCCGCCTTTCAATGCGCAGCACAAGTTGGTGCATACCTCAATGTGAAAACGTCCCACAGGGGACTTACGAAACATGGTGTAAAAAGTGGCTACTCCATATACATGGCCTTGAGGGATGTCGAGTAATCTTGCTACTTCCTGCATAGCGGCCAGGCTCACAAACCCCATATCATTCTGAGCCGCATAAAGAGCGGGAAGTGTTGCGGACAACTTGTCTGGATAGCGTTGACTCAATGAGCGTATTTCCGCGACAGCGGATTCGCTTAAAGAAGCCCTTTCAGACTTGGTGAGTCTCTCACCGGGGGCTAAGGATTTCTCTGAAGTGTTTGACGACATAGGATAGTCCATTTCGAGGATCCCTCAAATTCATATTTGATACCAATTTGCATTCGTATGCATCCAACTTGGTATCAAACGATCTTATGCATCCATCCATGCGTATCCGGCACAACCCCATGCTGGATGTTCAGCAGAGTTTCGCGCAGTTTTGCTGAAACAGGGCCTTGGTTGCCATCCTTGATTACCCATGTGCCGCGAGTAGATTTTACTGTTCCTATTGGTGTTATGACTGCCGCCGTGCCACAGGCGAAAGCTTCGGTCATACGACCCTCACGCAGGTCAGTTTCCCAGTCATCAATGGAAATTTTGCGTTCTTCCGCCCCAAATCCAAGCTCTTTGGCAACTTCCAAGAGGCTTAAGCGTGTTATTCCGGGTAGCAGAGTGCCGGTGAGTGTAGGAGTGACGATTATAGTTTTGCCATTTTCCACATAGACAAAAAAGATATTCATTCCGCCCATTTCTTCAATGTATTTGCGATGTATGGCATCAATCCAAACGACTTGGTCGCAACCCTCATTCTTAGCCTGATGCTGGGCAACCAGACTGGCAGCGTAGTTGCCAGCACACTTAGCAAAGCCCGTGCCGCCTGGAGCGGCGCGCACGTAATCCTCAGAAATCCAGACTGTCACTGGTTTGACGCCCTGAGGAAAGTAAGCTCCGGCAGGTGAGGCTATCAGGACAAACAAATACTCGTTTGAAGGTTTGACGCCAAGAGCCGCTTCGGTGGCTATCATAAAAGGGCGCATGTACAAACTCTCGCCGACAGATGTAGGAACCCAGGCACGGTCTTGCGCGATCAACAATTCAGCCGCCTCAATAAAGAGTTCTACTGGAAGATTCGGCATAGCTAAACGATCTGCGGACGCGTTAAACCTGTTGGCATTGGCTTCGGGCCTGAAAGTCTTAATACTGCCATCAGGTTGATAATAGGCTTTAAACCCCTCAAAAATAGCCTGTCCGTAGTGCAGCACAGACCCCGCAGGATCAATGGGGATTGGACTGTAGGGCTTGAGTATGCCACGGCCCCAGCCAGCACCATCCTTGTAGGGAATCACCACCATGTTTTCTGTAAAAAAGCGTCCAAAACCAGGATTTTTCATCTTAGCCGCTCTGGTTTCATCTGAAACAGGCGGTGCCGGGTGCAAATCAAAACGACCACTGGCTGAGAGAGGTGGGGGCATAGGCACTCCTTGTATGATATTCAATACAATTTACATCATACTACAATTACAGCCAATCAGCTTTAGGTAAAGTAGCAATGGATGGAGCGGACGGAGCTGACTCGTCAAAAGCGAGCAGACCGCTCTCCAGGCCGATAACGCGTTTTTTCATCTGATCCAGCAGGCTTCTGTGGTGGGTGGCAATGAAAACAGTAGTACCCTGACGATTTATTCTTTCAAATAAAGACATTATTTCCTGCGAAAGTTCAGGGTCCAGATTACCTGTGGGTTCATCCGCAAGCAAAACCAGAGGGTCATTCACCAGTGCCCTTGCTATTGCCACACGCTGCTGCTCGCCACCGGACAGTTGGCGCGGGTAGCTGCTGAGTTTGTGTTGAAGCCCCACCATTTTAAGTGTTTTCCACGAGCGCTGTCTTTGTTCCTTATGGCTCACGCCTAGAATTTTCAAGACAAACGCAACATTTTCAAATACAGTCATATCCTGAATGAGCTTAAAATCCTGAAAAACCACGCCCAGCTTACGCCTGAGTACAGGTATTTCTTTTGGAATCATATTATTCAGCTTGTGTCCGGCAACCCTTACCTCGCCTGAAGTCGCAATTTCTTCTCTGAACAGCAAACGCAGCAACGTGGTTTTCCCTGCGCCGCTCGGACCGGTCAAAAAGACAAACTCACCCGGGTATATCTGAAAGCTGACTTCTTTCAGCCCGTATTGAATGCGTCCATAGCGCTTGACGACGTTTTTGAGAGAAATCATTGCGGTGTCCCTACAACGCTATTGACTTTGAAGTTGCGGCGATGTGTTTTCCTCGTCGACAGCGATTTGATTGTCCCAGCACAGATCGAAGTAACGCACATTTTTCAATACAGGTTTTTCCGCGTACAACTGTAGGAAGAGTGCTTGGAAGCTAGGTATATTTTTTGCTGGTTTATCCTTTGACAGGAATATAGGGGCTTGCAGACCCTCCATGAAAACAATCGGACCTATGCTTATTTCGCGTCTGCCCCAGCGGAGTTCAGTCAGCCTGGCATAGAAATCTGGTTGCTCTGCTTTAAGCACCCTGGCAATTTGTATTAATTTAATGACAGTTTGCTCGCCTTGACTGGCCGGGTCAGCTACAACAGGTATGGGTGCCAGATTAGCCTGATTCACGCGATCCATGATAACA
>JAIRRD010000159.1 GCA_031256155.1 Holophagales bacterium | reverse complement strand
ACTCATCAAGTCTCGGTATCTGACCGCAGCGGAGCCGTTTTAGAGCCTCTGGTCTCCACACAGTGGTTCATGGACGTAAAGGACGCAGCCAGGGCCAGTCTTGAGGCCGTAAAGAGCGGAAGAATCAAATTTACGCCCCAGCATTGGGAAAACGTCTGGGAACACTGGCTGACCAATATTCAGGATTGGTGCATTTCGCGCCAGTTAGTGTGGGGACACCGTATTCCGGCCTGGACCTGCGATGCCTGCGGCGAACTCCATGTTGAAATGGAAGCGCCGCCCAAGTGCACAAAGTGCGGCGGCGAGGCTCTCACACAAGACCCCGACACATTGGACACATGGTTCAGTTCAGCTCTTTGGCCCTTCAGCGTGTTCGGCTGGCCAGAGGAAACGGAGGATTTGAAGCGCTATTACCCAACGGACGTGCTAATCACCGGGTACGACATATTGTTCTTCTGGGTAGCCCGCATGGTAATAGCCGGTCTGACATGGATGAATAATATTCCATTCCATAGCGTCTATTTCAACAGCCTTGTCCGCGATGCGCATGGCCAGAAGATGTCCAAAACAAAGGGTAACGTCATAGACCCCATTCAAAGCATGGACGACTTTGGAACGGATGCCCTGCGCTTTTCCCTGGCCATAATGGCCGCGCCTGGAACAGACATTTCAATTTCAACAAACCGACTGGAAGCAAGTCGCAACTTCTGCAATAAACTCTGGAATGCGGCGCGATTTGTTCAAATGAACCTGACACCGGATGTGAAGCTGGATGTTAAGCCGGAGTTTGGCGAAGCCGAATACTGGATGATAGGCCGTACCCGCGAATGTCTTGCGGATGTAACCAGAGCCATTGAAACTTTCCGATTCCACGAAGCGGCCGAGACGCTGTACCACTTGGTATGGGATGATTTCTGCTCAACTTACATCGAACTGGCAAAGTTGAGCCTGCAAAACGGCGCTCCGCCTCAAAAAGCGGCCATACTGCGATTTCTGGATATTCTCCTGCGTGCCCTCCATCCCTTTGTCCCCTTTGTGACAGAAGAAATACACGAAGCCGTCATTCAAGAGCGGCTGACGGAAGGGGAACCCATCCTGCTGGCCGAAAGAAGCTGGCCGCTGGACGATCCCATCCTGAAAGTAACAGGCGGAAAACACGGCCTGATACCAAAATTTCAGGAGGCTCTGTCAAACATTCTGCGCTTGAAAGCTGAAAACTCCATAGACCCCGCCAAGCGCGTCCCAGCCCTGTGTAATTTGCCGGAACTCGCATCATTTGCCGATGCCTTCAAGTCCCTTGCCAGGCTCGAATCCGTGATATTCCAAAATGGCGACCTTGCTTCCCCTACGCGGGCGGTGGCAGTAATAGAAGGCGGCCTTGTCGCCCTTGAACTGGCCGGGCTCAAAGACCCGGCCGCTGAGCGGGCAAAACTTGAAAAAGAGCGCGATAAACTGACAACAGAACTCAACTCCCTGAGAGCCAGACTGAACAATACGGAATTTCTCACTAAAGCAGCACCAAAAGCCATTGAAGTCCAACAGCGACTGGCAGACGAAAAAGAAGCGAGATTGAAAGCCGTTATTGAACTGCTATAAATCGCGGAGCTTTCTGTACAGCGTGGCGCGGTCCTTACCCAGAATTTCCGCGATTCTGCCCTTGCGAGGTTCATGTTTCAGTAGCACTTGAATATAGCGTTGCTCTAATTCTTCCAGCGTGGGCAGGCGATCCCAGTCCTCTATGAGTTCAGCGAGTTCAACCATAGGTGTTTTTGATCGGGGGGCTGATATTTTGTCCACATTAAAATTATTTTTGACTTTTTCGGGTAGGTCTTCCGGTGTAATTTGACGCCCTCTGCTCAACTGCGTGATGTGTTCCAGCACATTGGCAATTTCCCTCACATTGCCAGGCCAACCGTAGTTTGTCAGTAAATCCAGGGCATCCACACGTATGTGATACCGTTGGTCATTCTTTCGCTGGGCTTCTTCCAGAAAAAATTCAATCAGCAATGGGATATCGGAAATTTTTTTATTGGCGTGTTTGTCATGTGAATATCGCTCGCGCACCGGCGGAATTTTGATTTCAACAACATTCAGCCGATAGTAAAGGTCTTCCCTGAATTTTCCTTCTTTGACCAACTGAAACAACTCTTTGTTTGTAGCGGCAATCACGCGGACATCCACGAATACAGCTTTGTTTCCGCCAACTCTTCTGACTTCGCCTTCCTGTAAAACTCTGAGAAGACGAACCTGGAAACTTGGGCTTATTTCCCCTATCTCGTCCAGGAGAATGGTTCCGCCATGAGCTTCCTCAAAAAGGCCTTTTTTGTCGTTTATTGCTCCCGTAAAAGCTCCTTTTATGTGCCCGAATAGCTCTGACTCCAGCAGTGTTTCTGTCAATGAACCGCAGTTGACAGTCACAAAAGGGCGGTCTTTCCTGTTACTGCTCTGATAAATAGCGCGGGCCGCAAGCTCTTTGCCTGTGCCACTCTCGCCAACAATCAACACCGTACTTTTGCTATCCTGCAGTGACGCGATTGTTTTATATACCTCCATCATTTGAGGGCTGGAGCCTATCATGATGCTCTGTGGAGCTCGGGACTTGCCTGGCCTGTCTTTTCCTTTAGTATCGCGCCTAACCAGGGCACGCTTGATAAGTGATTTCAGCTCTTCGTTGTTCCAGGGCTTGGATACAAAATCAAACGCACCTTCGCGCACGGCCTCCAAAGCCTTTTCAATAGTCCCGAAACCTGTCAGCAGGATGGTTTCCACGCCCAGTGGCTTGGCAATCCTGAGAAGGTCAAGACCATCCCGGTCAGCCTCCAGATTTATATCTGAAAGCATCAAATTAAATGACCTGCTCTTCAACAGTTCAATGGCATCTTCAGGCCGCGTCGCTTTAAATACTTCAATTCCCTTGACCGCATCCACCTGCTGTAGCAAGAGTTCCAGCAAATCGCACGTTTCACTGCTGTCGTCCACCACTAGCACACGTGCCATGAATGACCTCCAGTATCTATTTTGTCAAATTTATAGCGGTTCCACAATTGATTGCCCTTTATGTCCGCAGTTTGTAGTTGCGCTTTCCGTATCATTCCCACAAAGGAATTGCTATATATAGCAATTTGCGCTTTCATAGTCCATTTACGGCGAGCCAAGCCCGCCTATGGAGTATGAGCGGCCGTGATTCGCAAGCGAATCCCGCCATAGCGGTTTAACTACAATAAGTTAAACCGCTATGGCAGTACAAGCGAAAATAGCTACACGTAAAATTCTTTATACCAAGCGGACTTCAATTCCATTGAACGCCGCTTGGTATAAACTATAATTCTATGAACACAGACCTGCACTCCTTCGAAAAAGGCTTGGATCAGCTTGAGGCAATGGTACAAAGACTTGAAAGTCAAAACCTCAGCCTTGAAGAATCCCTTAAGTGCTATGAAGACGGGATAAAACTGTCCGAGGTGCTTCAGCGGCAGCTAGAGGAAGCAAAGCGAAAGGTGGAAGTCCTACGTCAGGGTTTAGGTGGTGAATACTTAGCTGAACCCCTGGAAGGAGACGCCTAGTGACATCGCAATATGAATCTGTTGTCAAAGCAGATACAGAACGCCTTATCCCAATAGTGGAATCAGCCCTGTTGCTGCCTGTTTCCAGGGGTGAAGCGCCGATACTTCAGGAGTCCATGCGATACAGCCTGGAGGCTGGAGGCAAACGCGTGCGTCCTATACTCTGTCTGCTGACGGCGGAATCATTGGGCAGACCCGCCAGTTCGGCTCTGTCCTGCGCCATAGCTCTGGAATATATCCACACCTACAGTCTGATTCACGATGACCTGCCCGCAATGGACGATGACGACCTCAGACGGGGCAAGCCCACCAACCACAGAGTATATGGGGAGGGCCAGGCCATACTGGCCGGAGATGGACTTTTGACAGAGGCTTTTGGAATATTGGCCGGAGATACCACGCTTTCACATGAACAAAGAGCCGAAGCTATTAAAACCCTTGCGGAAGCCGCCGGTTGGCGCGGTATGGTCGGCGGACAGAGTCTGGATCTTGAGGGCGAAGCTCTGTGCCGAATGGGGAAACCTTATGATTACTCACGTTTACAGCTAATACATCGCTTAAAAACAGGTGCACTACTCCGCGCATCCCTGGAATTAGGCGCCATAGCCGCAGGCGCTGAACGTGATGCGAGAAACACCCTCAGAGACGCGGGGGCAGCCCTTGGTCTGGCCTTTCAGATTCAGGATGATATCCTTGACGCGACATCGTCGTCTGAGGTCATGGGTAAAAGAGTAGGAAAAGATGAAGAAAAGGGTAAAATTACATATCCAAAACTTTTGGGACTTGACGGTGCCCGAAATGTTCTTAGAGAAGTAACCGAGCGCGCAATATGTCTGCTACAACCAATACCGAATCCTGCCTCGCTGACAGCCTGGGCAAATTTCTTGTCAACGAGAGTAAATTGAGCGATTACCCTCTTCTGGACTCATTGACCGCCCCCAGGCAAATCCGTGAGTACACATTGAAACAACTAGGCTGTCTTGCCAAAGAAGTCCGGCAGTTCCTGATAGACTCTGTCTGTGAGACAGGCGGCCATTTTTCGTCGAATATGGGAACAGTCGAGCTCACCGTAGCCCTCTTCCATGTCTTTGATTTTTTAGCTGACCGCATAGTCTGGGACGTAGGTCATCAGGCGTATTCGCACAAAGTTCTGACAGGCAGGTGGAAAAAATTTTCAACACTACGTAAATACGATGGCATTTCGGGTTTTCTGAAGCGGGACGAGAGTCCGTACGACCACTTTGATGCGGGTCATTCAAGCACAAGCATTGCCGCTGCGCTGGGAATGGCCAAGGCCAGAGACCTGCAAAAACAAGATTTTGCCTGCATAGCACTCATTGGCGATGGCAGTATGACGGCTGGCATGGCTTTTGAATCGCTGAATCAGGCCGGATATCTCAAAACAAAAAAATTCATGGTGATACTCAACGACAACGATATGAGCATCAACCCAAACGTAGGCAGCTTGCAGGGCTACTTGAACCATATTGTTTCCGGTCAGTACTACCACAAATGGCAGGACAGAATAGAAAAAGCCATTGAAGCCATACCCATAAACAACTTGCGCCGCATACTCTCACGCTTTGCCAGCGACGGACAGGCCATAAAACGCATTGCCATACCCGGCCTTTTGTTTGAGGATCTTGGTTTCCGGTACATCGGCCCTGTCAATGGCCACGATATTAAATCTCTCACGCGCAGCCTGACGGAAGCTAAAGAAAAAATGCAGGACGGTCCAGTTCTTCTGCATGTTCAGACCAAAAAAGGCTATGGGTACACACCGTCTGAACAAAACCCGCTGAAGTGGCATGGTATAAGCCCTACAGATACCGCTGCAGATGAAATTGAAGTCTCCGCCGATTCCGCCAGACCGGCTCCGCCCTCATACACAAAAGTATTAGGCGAGACACTGACCGCACTGGCTGATAAAGATGAAAAAGTAGTCGCCATTTCCGCCGCCATGCTGGATGGTACAGGGTTGAACATATTCCAGAAAGCCCATCCCGACCGCTGCTTTGACGTTGGCATTGCAGAGCAACATGCAGTCACTTTTGCCGCAGGACTGGCAGTACAGGGACTGCGACCTGTTTGCGCTATATACTCCACATTTTTACAGCGCGGATTCGACCAGGTATTTCACGATGTTTGCCTGCAAGACCTGCCCGTCACATTTGCCCTAGACAGAGCCGGTCTTGTTGGGGCAGATGGGCCAACTCATCACGGTTTATACGACATCGCCTACCTGCGCTGTTTGCCGAATATAATCCTCATGGCCCCCAAGGATGAAGACGAATTGCGTCACATGTTGTTTACGGCAATCTACTCTGACCACCCAACGGCAATTCGCTACCCACGCGGTTCCGCCATCGGAGTACCCCTTAAAGAACACCTGCTGCCACTGACCATCGGAAAGAGTGAGCTCCTGCAGGAAGGATCGGACATTGCCCTGATTGCTCTTGGAACAATGGTTCATTCAACATTGGAAGCGGCCCGGAAGCTGGAATCCGAAGGCATTTCCTGTGCGGTCATCAACGCCAGGTTTGCCAAACCGCTGGACAGAGAAATGATAACAACCTGGGCGAGGAAAACCGGCCGCGTTGCCACGATTGAAGAAGGGTGCCTGCCGGGTGGATTTGGTTCCGCCGTAGCCGAATGCCTAGCAGACGCTGGAGTCAGAGCCGCCATCCTGAGATGCGGCATCTCAGACCATTTGGTTCAGCACGGCCCAACAGACAAACTGCTTCAGATGGAAGGCTTGGACACTGAGGAAATTGTCGGTAGATTACGCACATTTGTAACTTTATAGCAGTTCAACTTATTGTACTTGAACCGCTATATAGCTATTTTCGCTTTCATAGCTCATTCACGGCGTGCCAAGCTTGCCTATGAGCTAAACCGCTATAATACTCACACTTTCAGGGCTTTGAGATTGACTTTTCAATTTTTGGTTGTTGTTATAATTTGGTACTTGAGGGGGAATTTTTCCGTATCAAGCGCCAACTGGCGGCCTTTCATCGTGGACTTATTGATAATCAGCGGGCCAGCCAGATTAGCCGTCATCTGGCGCGGGTCTTCAGGTATTACCACCAACGCCAGTACAAGCGCGTCATCCGGTTTTTCTATAGCCAAAAACTCAGCGTCCTCAGGCGTCAGCGGCGCATCGTAGTCAGGCTTGATAGCTCCGACATCCATACAGACAAAAGAATATTCCTCCTGCTGAACAGCTTGTAAAAACTTCAGCGGATAGCCCCCAGAAGGTTCAAACAACCGGAAGCGCTTGAGATCAGGGAGACCGATGAGTCCCGCCGGAAATTGCACTGTCAAATCAAAAACAGGGTGCTGCAGCGGGTATTTCTTATTATCCAGCACTAACTGAATAGCCTTCCTGTTCTTTTTATTTATGATGATTGGCCCGGCCAAATTGGCGACCATTTCATCCGTACTCTCGCTTTCTGGAATAACGACAAAAGCTATCATCATAGCGTCTTCAGGATTAGTCAATTCAAGTATTTCCGCTTCCTCGGGCGAAAGCGAAGCATCGAAATCCAGCTTAATAGCCGCAATATCCATCGCAACAAAACTCAGTTCTGGCTGATCCACAGACTGTAAAAACTTGAGAGGATAGGCATCGCTCGGCTCAAGAAGCCGATACTCCTTGATTTCCGGGAAGCCAATCAGCCCAGCTGGAAAGTTAATAATGAAATCGTTATCTGTCATTGCCGACTCCTTAGCGAGAGGCTACAAGTAAGTATACATTATAGCAGTTCAGTATCCATATAAAAACTGTGTTTCACAATTTTGATATGGAAAATTTTGAGGCAGTCCTCAATCTTCTGCAAAAACTCCCCAAAGATAATCAAGACGTCTTTTGCAGAATCTCTTGTTTGGGATAGTTCTCTCCAACATATC
>JAIRRD010000247.1 GCA_031256155.1 Holophagales bacterium | reverse complement strand
AGCCGTAAGCTTAATTCCCTCCGCAACGCGCTGGAGGATCTGACACCGCGGCAACGAACCATTGTGACGGCTTACTACATCCATGAACGCCCTGTGAGGAATATCGCCGAAGACCTCGGCTGCGCTGAGGGCACTGTAAAAGCAACCTTATTTCAAAGCATTGTAAAACTTCGCAAAGCATTAGGACAACAACCATGAATTCCAGCATCAAGTCAACAGAACCAGACGACATAAACGTTGGTGATCTCAAAAATTCTGATGGCGCTAACACATATAATAATAATTTATTAGATACACAAATTTTAAACTCATTTGATGACGCTCTGGCCTTTGATCTCTTGGAAAATCCGGCAGCTTGGCCGGACGACCACGATCTTCAAGCCGAATTAGCTGAAATCTTGGAAATGCACCTAGCCATGCAGGCTCATGCTGATGATTTGGCACCAGCGTTGACGCGCACAAAAAAAACCTGGCGACTTGCCGCAGTGTGGATACTTTCCGCCGCAGCGATTACATTTGCTATTTTACCGACTGCATATGCTGTCAGCCGTACGCGCGAGGCCCGCCGAATGCAGGCCAGAGGGGCTGCTCTGGAAATGGAACTGCAAGATCATCTTCAATCAGAACTCTGGTCTGATTTTTTTGAAGGCTCTCTGGATTTATTAAATCGGGTCAAAACACCAGCCAAGTTTTGCGATCCGACCCGCGTCCGTGAGGATCGGAGCGAGGAGGTCAACCAAGCCAGAAAGCTCTACGCAATGGGAAACACATTACCGCTGAGCGGCCTGGACAATGCTGAAACGATCAAAGCCAAGAATGATTTGCAGAATTGGCTCACAGAGGTTTCGGCAAATGACGCCTGCATAACTATTGAGCGTAGCTATGAGTTACTGAGCCTTGCCAGTGAGATGGAGTTAGAGGACAAAGCAAAAAAAATCAATCTCAAACTGAGGGAGACTGTGCCATGATACTCTTTGTTCCCACATGTATGAGTATTGTCTGTCTGTTTCCCGCCCTGCCTGTCGCACAAACGGAGCGAGGCAGAAATATGGAATCAGACCCTAAACTGCCCTCACATGTGAGTGGCGCGATTCAAGAGACCATCTCCCAAGTAATGGAAGTTGCTCGTAATGCACGTTTCCAAGTGACGGACGCGATGGATTCCCTTCAGGAAACACAGACAGACTCAAAGGAAAGCTCATTACTGGCCTCAGCTCGCAAACTGCGCCTACAGAGCCGATATACTGAGGCCGCAAAAATTTATGAATACTTCCTTACCAATTATTCGAACAGTTCCAGAGTATTTGAAGCCAGATTCTGGTTTGCCAAATCCCTTTTTGCAGCCCAGAAATGGGATGAAGCCGCAAATGCCTTTACTGAATTTCTCAGATATCATCCAGATCAGCGCATGTATTCCCAAAATGCCAAAGAAGACAGAATTTACTGCTGGAAAGTACGCCAGAAACAGAGTCCCAAAGCTGTTTTGAATTTAAAGACTGCGCTTAAAGACCCAGACGAAATTATCCGCATACAAGCCGCACTAGCTTTAGCCGAAAACAAAGACGCCACTGGCAGAAAAGAACTTGAATTGGGCCTGAACAATGACAGACTGCGCGAACAATGCGCGTTAGCGCTGTGGAAATTGGGGCTACGCGAACATTATATGAAATCCGTCGAAAACCTAGCTTTCTGGATGCGTTTGCTTGTTGTCAAAGTCAAAACCGATGAGCCCAGCAATAGTTTTGAAATAAAAATCCCCTTGAATTTTTTTAAAAACATAGAAAAAATGCTCCCCCCGGAAGTCAAAGAAGATATGGCTCGCAAAGGACTGTCAGATCTGACAAAAATGGCCGCCACAGCCCCCAAAGGTCAAGTCCTGTTCCAATTCAGGGACGAAAAAACCAGAGTGACTATATCGGTTGACGAGTGATTATTTTTGATTTTTTCTCGCATAACATCAAACCTTTCATACCGAAATTGCGGAACGCGATTTTGAGATGAGATTGCTATAGTCTGTTCCTTACAATGATACCTGGCTGCGGCGTGGGACAACCGAATTCGCATAGTCCGCAGCCGGTGCATCCTTCTTCAATTACTTCAGGGTGCGGTATACGGCTATGGTCGTAAATGCGCAGTGTAATGGCTTTTCCCGGATATGGGCAGCGATCTACGCAAGCACGACAACGTTCCGCTGTGCGGGCGATGGTTTCAAATGTAAGGCAGCGCGATTTTTTTACGTGCGCTACGCCTATGCGTACGGCTTCGGGGCCTTCTTTAACGGTGCCATTTTCTGTTTTGATTTTTGGCCACTCCAGGGCGTTTTCCGGACATGCCGCTATACATGGCAATGTTTCGCAGAGAAAGCAAGGCATTGTCCTGGGAGTGAGCTGCGGTGTTCCCAGTGCTAGGCCGGAAGTTGCTGGCGCACGGGTCAGAGAACTTTGCGGACACGCTTGTATGCACTTGTCACAGCGGGTACATGCTGTCAAAAAGGCTAATTCATTTAACGCGCCAGGGGGGCGCAATAACTTGGGGCCTATGCTTTCAAATGTTGATTCAATTTTTTCAGCTACGAGACCCGCAAACAAAGTTCCCAGCGATTTAAAAAAGCTGCCGCGATCGTGTGGTTGGTCCAGTTTGGAGTTCATTTTCATTCCAATTACATAGAATCAAAGTTCCAGCAAGCGCATAATCGGTTGCAGGATTCCCCAAAGAATCTGGTCAAAACCCAGGATCAGCGTAGCGCTTTGGCCTGTGGGGCTGGCGGCGTAGTGAGCTAGTAGTGAATTTGTTATGGCAACTTCGCGGCTGCTTGGGGGGGTGTCTGTCCATTTGACGTTATTTGGAGCCTCTTTTGCTGTTAAATTTCCTTTGATACTGAGAATAAGAAGGTCTCCATGAAAGGCAGGGATGCGGACTTCTGTCAGATTGCCGTGAGGCGTCTGCGGTATGGCTTCAAAGGCGGCTCTGTAACCCAATAGGGTTTCGTCCGGTTCTGTGCCTTCCAGGATAGCTCGGCTCTGAGCCGCTAAACCCCTAATACCCCGGTCTCCAAGGCAGGCTACGGAACACAGGTGAACACCGCTGAGTTCGGCAATTCCGTCCACAAGTTTGGGTACAAAGGCCAGAACCTGTTCCAGAGGGGGACGTCCTTTTATTCGTTTTGTTTCCCTGGGCCACGCACCAGCCAGAGGCAGAGGGTCTCCGATGGCGGCATCGCCATCCCTTAAATCCAGAATACGGCCCTGGAAGTTGTTCAGAATATTCTGGTCTTGCGGTGTATCGGCTAATATTACTAAATCCAGACTTTCCAAAAGATAC
Source organism: Holophagales bacterium (assembly GCA_031256155.1). GTDB lineage: Bacteria > Acidobacteriota > Holophagae > Holophagales > Holophagaceae > WRHW01. The sequence continues at coordinate 4,630 of JAIRRD010000247.1, read as the reverse complement.
GGTTCCGGGGCGAACATTACCAAATCGCCTTCTTCATCTTGTTTTGTGGTTGGGCCGGTTGCCAGAGGCAGTACTGAACATTCGCGTGTTTCCAATACTTCGACAAGTTCACGCCCCAATAGAGTCTGGACACCTATCACCGCGAGTTTTAACATTTGTTTTCCTTCCAGGCATTACGCAGTTTATCAACTATGCCGTTTGGATTAACTGAATCCCAAATGCCGCGTATCAGAGCAATTCCATCTAAGCGATGATGCTGCAATGCGGCAGCATTTTTAGGGTTGATTCCACCCAGAGCCAATAGTTTTCCGCGCCAGGGCGGCATGTTGTCTAAAATTCCGTGCAGCCCCCTGATTCCAATTGGTTCACTTTTGTCAGGAACGTCAAATATGGGTGAAATCAGCAACTGGTCTGATTCGCGACGCTCGCTGATTTGCGCGATGTTATGGAGTGGTCTTGAAATCTCGCAAATTGATGCCGGTAATTGCGGGTAATCTTCACCGCCATGAAACCCAACGCCAAGTGCAAGGGCAGCATCCAAACGGTCATTGACCCAAAGGGGGAGGTTTGGAGCCAGGTCTTTAATTTGCTGTCCCAGGTTCAGAATTGACCTGACGCTCATCTGCTTTTCGCGTATCATCAGGGCATCTATGCCGGACTTGGCTACAGCTGCCCACCTGGAGACTTCAATATCCCTGCCGGGCGAAATGGCTAGTATGTGCATGAGATAAAAAAGTCTATCTATGTGCCGCGACAACTCTTTCCCTCTCCAGTGATGGTATTGTTCGCCAGTTGCTGGTGGGGGAAATATTCAGGGATGTGGTTGCCAGGACGTGTGTCAGCAACAGGTTTCGCAATGTCTCGCGGCTGATCATATCGGCTTTGCCTTTAAATTCGATGGCATCCATGTAACCTCCGCCTCCGGTCAAACGATAGGTGGAAATTGCCATTGTAAAGAGTTGATCGTTTTGTACCGGTCTGCCTTCAAATTTAAGATTGACAACACGTTTGCCCAAAGGGCGGCTGATGTCCAGCGCATAACTGCATCCGCTGATCATGTCGTAATCAGCCAGGGAAACAGCACGATCAATTAGTTCTGGTAAATGGCTGTAATTAAAATATTTTGCGGCGTGTTCTAGGTAAGTTCTCAACTGGGCACCTGTTATGTGTATGCGGGCTATACGGTTTTCGTGGGGGGCCAATGCGTAAAACTGCCGTACTGATGTAGGGCCTTTCGGAATAAAAATATGCGCCCCCGGACTGGATATTGCGCTCAATTGTGCGCCGGTCGCCTTTCTTTGGATGTCGTGAAGCAGTTGAATCAGTGGTGTTGGCTCCACGGTTGACCAACGTCCGTCGAGGTTAGTATTGAGGTGAGTCGCAAAGGTGTTCAGATAATTCTCTGTTTCAAGACGTAGGGATTCAGTTATTTGAAGTGTTCGCGGATCAAGGGGGGACTCTGGATTTAATGGGATGATCGCAGGCACGTCAGATTTTGCCACGTATTGTTTCCCTTGACGCTGAAGTGTGAATGTGATTGAGGCTATGGATTGACCGTATGGAGATGGCTGGACAATCGGAATACCGTTGTGGCGAGTTGACAGTTCTTGGTGCGACTGTGAGGCGATTATTGCGTCAATGCCAACAGCTTTTTCTGCCAGCAAAATAGCGATGTTCTTATCATTTGGAACCATGCGGGGGGCTTCGGAACCTGTATGAATTATGGCGATCACAAGGTCAGCCTTTTCAGTGTCCCGCAGTTTGGGTACCCACTCATTGGCGGTTTCCGCGATGTCTCTGAATATAAGGGGAGGAGTATTTTGAAGATTAAAATAATTTGGTGATGTTGGTACAAATAAACCAAGGAAAGCGATGGTAACGCCTTCCATAGTGGTTTTTGCAAATGGCGTAAATATCGGTTTACCTGTTGAATCCATCACATTGGCCGCTATGAAAGGAAATCTGGCTTGTTTTTCATATGCTTTTAATGCCGTGAGACCAAGGTCGAATTCATGGCACCCGGGTACCATAGCCAGGTACCCCAAATTGTTCATTATGCTTATTACGGGGTTGGATGAATTATTACGTATTTTATTTTGTACGTAGGCCAGGGGTGTACCCTGGAGTGCGTCACCGCAATCAACCAATAATGTTGCAGTGTTTTTCCTTTTTTCCGCGTTGATGGCACTGACCAGTTTTGCCCATCCGCTGTTTGTTGGTGTCAGCGAATAGGGATCTATGGGAAGAACAGAGGCATGTGTATTTGCTGTGGCGAGTATTTGCAGTTTTTGTTCTCTGCCCCCCTGAGCGCTTAAGGCGCTGAAAAACGAAATAGAAATCAGTGTGCAGAGAGTTCGAAACAGCATGTAATTCCTCTGAAAATATCCTCTGTATAAAATTATAGCTGGAAAAATGTTGAATTATAGATTAGACTTATCTTTTTGATGGTGTTGAAACACTAAAACGGAGAAAACATGCAAGAAGTTCAGATCAAAGCCCCCAAGCACGAGTTTACTCTGCTTTGCGATGACATCCGCCAGGAGATGGGTGGAAAAACCAGCCTGATGGGTATCTACGATCATCACATTGTCGTTCCTCAGGTTCCCTACATCCTTCCAAAAGTGTGCTTTTATACTCGTTTCAGCCGTATGGATGGTCAGTTCAAATTCAATTTTTCCGTTGTTTCACCTGCGGGTGAACGGCGTGACATTATTCGTGATAGCGATGTTCAGATTCCTGATGGAGCCAAAGAGGGTACTTTCAATGTTATTGCCAGTCCATTTGAAGTTCAGTCGGAAGGGGTCTATGAAGTTATCGTTGGCCTGACCAAGGGTGCCGATCGCTTTGAATATATCTATAAATTTGCTATTTCTAACGGTGAGCGCCTCCAAGCTGAGTTCCAGCAGCGTGTTGCCCAGCAACAAGAATCTGCTCCTAAGGCATAACTCAGAATCTTTTTCGAGACTGCCCTAAAATCTTCTATCTCGAAATTGCGGAACGCGATTTTGAGATGGAATTGTTGTGATCTTGCAACATGGCTGACCGTTATTCGAAGCAACGCGTATTTTTGGGTGCAGACCGCGATGCCAAACTTCGCAGTGTAAGTGTTGCTATAGTTGGACTTGGCGCAACTGGCAGTGTGATAGCCTCATGGTTGACTAGAGCTGGCGTTGGTCATTTGACTTTGATAGACCGTGATTTGGTGGAAGTTTCCAATCTACAACGCCAAATTCTCTATTGTGAATCGGATATCGGAAGTCCAAAGGCAGTAGCGGCAAAAGAAATTTTGAATAGGGCTAATTCGCAGGTTTATATTCAATCTCTTGTTACAGACCTGACCAGCGGCAATGCAGTGGATACGCTGTCAGACTTTGATTTGATAATGGATGGGACTGATAACTTTGAAGCAAGATATTTGATAAATGATGTCTCCCTGTTGAAACAAATACCTTGGATTTATTGTGGGGCGATTGGCGGCGAGGCTATGGTTTGGTCCATAGTCCCACCGCAAACCCCATGCTTGCGCTGCCTGATGGAAGAACCGCCAGAAGCCGGAGATGTCGATACTTGTGACAGTGCTGGAGTTCTGGGACCAGCAGTGGGCGTAGCCGCAAGCTGGTCGGCTACAGAGGCAATTAAGATTCTTACCGGTGAACCTCCTGCTCCGATTTTGGCGCGTTTTGATTTGTGGAATAATGAGCGCCAGTTTATTTCCCCACCATCTGTCCGTTGCAAGTTCTGTACAAATCAGATAACAGAATTCCTTGATGACAGGTGGACCCTCAAGGCTACGACTCTGTGCGGCCTGAATGGCGTCCAGATACGCGTAAACCCACCTGGAAACTTGGATCTGCAAAACCTTATACCCAGACTTGAGGCACGCACAAAAACGATTTGGAAATATACGCCGCTAACTTTAAGCGGCAATGATGGCGAACTGCGGGTGATACTATTCAGGGATGGCAGGGCCTTGATTCATGGAGAAGTCACACCTGAGAGGGCACGAAGCTGGTACACAGAGATAATAGGGTGTTGATGGTGAAATACCAATTCCCATGAGACACCTGCTTCCAAAGAGTTTTGCAAGTAGTCATCGCCTTGAATTTCTGCTTCTGTCCGGGGGCGGTGCTGCGGTTCTTGCGGGTGATGATGGCGCGGGGGCGGCAGGCCGTCCTATAGCGCGACTTGACCCTTGTTGCTCTGTTTTTGGAGCTTCGCGCTTTTCAACTGAGCGGCTTGGCTGTGTGATGGTTTGACCCGATTCGCGCGAATTTGAACTGCTGCCTGACGGCGGAGTATTATTCTGGCGACTCCGTTCCTGTCCAGGCTCGCTCCGTCTTACTTCCCTCATGTCCAAACGACGGCTGGGTGTATCTGGATTTCTGGAAGTATCTCTGAAAATGACGTTTCTGCGATTATCAGGCGTGCCGCTGGTATTTTCCCTGTTTGACCCTGTCGTACGTCCGCCATCCGGCTGAGGCTCTGAACGTCTGAGACTATCGCGCAAAATCGGGCGCTCTTCTAAAGCCCGCCTTGAAGATTGATCTTCAAACGGGCGATTATAGATATTGCGCTGAGTGCCGGAAGTGTTCGCAGGTTCGTTACGTTTGACCAGACCTCTTCCCGTCTG
>JAIRRD010000215.1 GCA_031256155.1 Holophagales bacterium | reverse complement strand
GATTTCTCGCAGTATATATGCCTTTTCTAAGTTGAATATGGCTTTTTCAATGGTTATTCCAGAATCTTCTTTGCCTGCCCATGCTGCCTCCAGCTTCCTGAGTGGGCCTAACAGTTCATCTGGAAGCAGTGAATCATCGCCATCGCTGTCTAAAATGGTCTGCAGGATCAGGGCGCCTTTTAAGTAATCCCACCAGTCAATGGGTAATTGAAGAATTTCTTGTCGGTTGTGGGTATTGCGGCAAAGGATGATAAGTGGCCGCAGTAAATCGTCTATGTCAAGGCTCTCTGCGGCGCTTATATGTGCGGCGCTGGACTTTTGTGTTTGCAATGCTGCTTGATTTTTGAGAGATCGGCTGAGTTCGTGCTTTGGGATGCTGAGTTCTGCAGCTACGCTTTGGAGGAGGCTCCAGTTCTCTGGTGTTCGGGGCATGAATGCGAAAAATGTTACGAATGTCTGAAATATTTCCATTCTGTCCGCAATTTTTTTTATATCGCGCCCTTCTCGCGCACGATTCAGCACAAAGCCAACCCAATCTGAGGCTTGCCTTACCATTGTCCGAAAAGCATCGGCGCCAAGCTTTATACACCAGGTGTCGGGGTCTTCTCCTGACGGGAGCATTAATAAGCGAACATCGAAACCTAATGGCAAAGCCAATTTTAGAGTTCTTTCAGTTGCTCTTTGTCCAGCGGTGTCTCCGTCAAAGCAAAGTACGATTTTTTTTGTAAATTTGGCAATGATTTTAAGCTGATCTTCTGTCAGAGCAGTACCAAGTGGGGCGATTGCTTGATTTATGCCTTCCTGATGAAGCTGGAGGACATCAAAATAACCTTCTACAAGCAAGGCTCCATCGCGCATGTGTCCCTTGGCTCGGTGAAACCCGAATAGTGTTTCGCTTTTTTTAAACAGTTGTGTCTCGCGTGTATTCAGGTATTTCGGCTTATCGTCGCCTAAGGCCCTGCCGCCAAATGCCACTAAGCGTCCCCGCGTATCATGAATGGGAATTGTCAGGCGATGATGCATGAAATCCCGCAGATTTCCGCGATCATTGCGTACTGCTAAACCTGTTTGTTCAATTAACTCTGTGCTGAAGTTATGTTGGCGTAGCAAATTTATTACGTTTTCCCAGCCATTCGGCGCAAGCCCAAATCCGGCTTCTCTGGCAAAATTGTCGTTGATGCCGCGTTGTCGAAGATAATCCTGGATGGTACCGCTTTCGCTCAAACTGCGCTGAAAATAGGACTGCGCTGTTTCAAGCGCGGATCGGATTCTGTTGATTAAATCTTCTTTGGCAAAGTCGTGGTCGGCTGTGAATTTTGGCAGTTCGATTCCTGCCGCTTTGGCAAGCTGTTCTTTTGCTTCGGCGAAACTCAATCCCTCGCGCTCCATTAGCCAAGTAAAGGCATCGCCGTGTTTATTGCATCCAAAGCAATGATAAAAGCCTTTGTCTGGTATCACATGAAAACTGGCTGTCCGCTCTGAATGGAATGGGCAGAGGCCAATCCAGGCATTTCCTTGCTGGCGCAATTTTACTGACTGCCCAACGAGCTCTGCAATATTTGTCGAGTCCTTTATGCGTTGAACCAGCTCTCTGTCCCGCATCATTCATTCAGCCCAATCAAATAGTCTGGGCTGACTTACTTTGCCATCCGTAACCGCTGGAAAAGCTGCTGCGGAATCCCAGGAAATTTCAGCGTGGAATGGGCCGGGGGGAGGCATGTCCGGTGGAAGCCAGCGGATTGCAGGTGGTAATTCCAGACTTCGTAAAAGGGTGTGAATGCCTTTCATTGAAGGTAATGTTGGCACACGAAGCAATGCTATAGGCGGGTCTGACAATAGTGAGGCTATTGGCTTGGGTACAGAGGCTCTGGCTTCTAATGGGCTGGTTTTTCTTGGATCGGCGGCAATTCCGGGTGTAAAACTTGGCGGCTCGGGTGGCAGACTCAAAGAATTTCGCCATGGAAGTCCGAGCCTCATGGCCTGTTCACCTAGGATTCCCGCAATTATGGCGTTGTGATTAATGCCAGTGTGAATACGGCATTTCAACTGATTACTTAAATATGTTTGTAAGAATAACAAATCTGAGGCAAGCGCTTCCCATGGCTGACCGGTGAGCTGAAATTCCCATCCACCTGTCAATGTCAGTCGCCATGCTGTTCTGCGGCGCTGAAATAAAATGGACTGCGGCCAGGCACCAACGTTAATTCGATTACTCAATACTCGTTCAATATGCGCTTGTGTCTCTTCTAAGGCGGACTTGAGATTTTCGATTTCCAGATAATGTACTGCTGGAGCTGGTATCGTTACTTCGCCCCATAACATGCCTGCGGTGCAATCTTTTTGATCAGTTGAGGCATGTCCAATCCCAGGCAATGACCAACCGCTATTTGGCTGTGGAACCCATCCAATCAAGCCTTTACACCACGCTGTGGCCAAATCGCCGTCAGGCGCTTTTGGTGAGTGAAACCATGTGTGTAAAGGAACTTCAATTGGGTCGTAGCGTAATGGTTTGTTAATATGAAGTCTGATGCCGGGTAAGTGCAGCAATATGTTTTCCAGAGTGGTTAATAGGGTTGAACTACTTTGCTGCGATGTTTCTGGGGTATCCCACAGGATTGAAATGCCGCCCGGCAGTGCAGCCATGATTTCTCCAAGACATCTCAGAAACATGGATTGGTTTGTTCTAATGAGATTCAACCAATCCAATTCCTGAAGGCTGAACCACCCTGCCCAAGGTGAATCCTGGGCTGTTTGAATAACAAACCCCTGGCCTTCTCTTATTATCATTGGACTCTTGGCGGAAATGTCAGACCGCCGATGCCTCCGGGCATGTGCAGATAATTCCAAGCTTTTCGTATGTGTTGGACGGCGGCCTCAGCAGCTTTTATGGGTTCCATACCGCCAAGACAAAGTGCCAGCCATGCGGCTGTCACTGTACAACCGGTGCCTCTTGGGTCTCCATCCAGGCGATCGTACGGAGTCAGCCAATTAGAGCCATTTTCATCGTGCCAAAGGTCTTGCACTGTTTTATCATTGCTGTGTCCGCTTCTGATCCATACGCTTTGTATTCCCATGTCAATTAATTTTTTTGCCGCATCTTCCGGCGAGGCATTGGGCAAATCCACAAGCTGACGCGCTTCTGACATGTTTGGTGAAACTATCCAATTGTTATTGACAAGCAGATCAATAACTTCTTTTAAAGACTCAGGGTTGTGCAAACCAACTCCGTTTGATGGCGCCATTATGGGATCCCAGATAGCCACAGATGGTTCTAAATTGTGAATTTGCGGTAATACATCATGCAACGCTGAACAGTTATGAAACATGGAAAGTTTGGCTCCCCATTTGCCGCATAGATGCGGTTTAAGCGAATTCAACCGCTTCAACGGAACAACGCTTGGAGGGGCTATCTCTGCGCACTCAATACCATTTTGAACGGTTTCTGCGATTGGTATGGCCATTGAATGAATACCCAAAGCAGAAGCCACTATAACATCACGCAAAATACCGGCGCCCCCGGATGGGTCAAGCCCACCCAGAAACAGAGCAACAGGAAGCTCAGGGCGAAAACCGCTCATACTAGAAACATCTCACAGAATGATTAAACTTTACGATTGCTATCAACTATGTCAACTATACGAAGACCAAGAGAATCTTCAAGAACAGTAACCTCGCCTTTCATAAGGACTTTGTTTCTAACCAGCACATCCATTGGTTCACCTGCACTCTTTTTTAGTTCGATTATTGAGCCAACTTCTAATTCCAACAGTTCTCGGATAGTCATCTTAGTTTCACCAAGATCAATATTCAGACGAAAAGGTGTATCAATAACTGGCATCAAATCATTGATCACATTTAAAAAAGTGAGCGTCTTGTCAACATCAGTCTTTTCAGGACGTTTCATATGAAAGTTAAGATGAAAGAGTTATTGGAAAGTGCTACGAAACAACACAAAAGTCTAACGCTGGACAGCCCATTCAGTGATCAAAACATCCTTAAATGGCCTGCTTGGGCGGGGTGGAGCCTTTTTTTCGGTCGAGGGTTTTAGTTTGATTCTTTCATTTAAATTGTTCGTTATGTTCTCCCGAAAAATTAATTGGGCTTCATGATCAAAGATGTCTTCCTCGGTCATTTGGGTCAGAGCGTCAAGAACTATGGCTTTAGCTTCCATATTTTCAGAGCTGGGGGCTTCAGCATTCATTTTCTCGCCAAGCTCAGGGTCTCTTACCATGATACTGATTTGACATTTGAGGAAACCACCCTTTCCGCCGGGCATGTTAACTATGTGTGTTTGAATGACGGGAACGATATCTTCTATTTCTGCCGGATCGGTTGCAGTAGTACTGGCTTTTTGAGGTGGGGGTTCTGATGCGTGACTTTTTTCTTCAGCTTTTTCAGGTGGATTTTCTGACTCGTGTTCATCAGACTCGTGCACGCTGGGCTTGTTGAGAAAATAGAATCCCCCGCCCCCTATGACCGCTAAACCTATGCCGCCAAACATTAGAATTTTTTTGATGTCCATGATATGGTGTCCTCCAAAAATCTCAAATTTTAGTTTAACTGTCATTTGAGGTAATTGCAAAACTCCGTTTTTGCCTGTGCTTCCATTTCGCCGTACGATCCAAATGCCACTTTAGAGCCTGTAATGATTTGATACATCTGACAAAAGCAACAAGCTATTGGTTTTTTACATCTGAAATACCCTGTTCATGAGTTTTACAGAAGTCTAAAGTGAGTTCATGCCGATGACATGCTGTCTTTAGTGATTATTGCGAATTTTTGAGAGCATGAATAAAAATTTGACATCTAGTTTTTTTTCTAAAAAGACATCTATATATGAAAATAATTGTAAAAAAACCCTTAAAGACAAAGACGACCTGGATTGTCCAGGTCGCCTAAAAAATTATTTGAACTGTACTATTTTTTCTTTTTTCCGCCTTTGCCATTTACTTCGTCAGAAAGTTTTTTGCCAGGTTTAAATTTTGCAACAGTCTTAGCGGCAATCTTGATGGACTTACCATCACGTGGATTGCGACCGGTGCGAGCACTGCGGTTGGCAGTAGAAAAGGTACCAAAGCCAACCAACGTGACCTTTTCTTTTGCTTTTAGGGCGGCGCTGATACTGGCGATAACAGTATCTAATGCGACAGCTGCTTTGGACTTGCTGATTTCAGCCTCTTTTGCGACGGCGTTTATCAGTTCTGCTTTGTTCATGGAAACCTCCATTTATGGGGATCAAATTCCCCGGGTTTTGGGTTTGGGAACGAGCTATCACTTGATAGGCGCTCCTATTGGATTTTCAAAAACCGTCCCGCAAAAATCCTTGTGGATTCAGGGGTAAAACTAAACTAAAAGCAGATTAGGTTTGTTAAACTTGTGTGTCAAGGTTTTTTTTTTTTTTTTTTTTTTTTT
>JAIRRD010000196.1 GCA_031256155.1 Holophagales bacterium | reverse complement strand
CTTCCTCCCCAACCAGTTGACAGTTCAAGGCAATCCACAGCAGTCCAAAAAACCCCGCTGCAGCGGGGTTTTTTGGACTGCTGTGGATTGCCTTGAACTGTCAACTGGTTGGGGAGGAAGGATTTGAACCCTCACCTGACGGAATCAGAATCCGTTGTCCTACCATTAGACCACTCCCCAATGGACAATTACCATTATAATCAGCCAACAAAATTACGCAAGGAGGCAATTCGCTGTAGAGCTTTTATAGCGGTTTAACTACAATAAGTTAAACTGCTATATGGCGCAATCTAACGCATCTGTCGTTTTATTTATGGAGCATTGTTATGCTCTATAAGTAAAACGACTATACCGAGTTGCAATCAAAAGATCACAACTTATCAGACCCTGACCTCCACAGCATCACCATCTCTGTGATTTTTCAGCGCTTCTTTCACCGAGCCATCCAGGAAAGTCTGAACCTGGTCTGCTGCTCTGCCTGTAAAGCGCTTTGCGTCAAGAAGACCGGTGAGTTCATCTTCTGTCATGTGCCAGGCCGGGTCTTTTGCCAATAAGGAAAGCAGTGGGTTCTGGCGGCCATCTTCTTTTATAGCTCTGCCGGCCTCCAGTGCCGCGAGGCGGAATTTTTCGTGCAAATCCTGGCGATCCCCGCCGCGCTTGACGGCCTCCATCAGAAGCGCTTCCGCCGCCATGAACGGAAGCTCCTGACTGAGTCTGGCTTCAATCATCTTTGGATAAACAACCATGCCTGATGCCACGTTTTTGTATAGGACAAGAATGGCATCCACACCCAAAAAGCCCTGACTCACAGTCAGGCGTCGGTGAGCGGAATCATCAAGTGTGCGCTCCATCCACTGCGTCGCTGAGGTCTGATAACCGGACGGCATCAGTCCCAGCACAAATCGGGCCAGACTATTAATTCGCTCTGAGCGCATGGGGTTTCGTTTGTATGGCATGGCGCTTGAACCAATTTGTTTTTTCTCAAATGGCTCTTCAACTTCTTTGAGGTGCTGCAGGAGCCTGAGATCGCACGCGAATTTACTTGCGCTGGCAGCAATTCCGCAGAACACCTGCCCTATGCGGTCTTCCAGTTTGCGTGTTGCGGTTTGGCCTGAAACCGGAATGGCGGGGAAACCAACCGCTTCGCAAAAGCGTTTTTCCAGCGCATCAACCGCACTGCCATTGCCTTCAAAGAGTTCAAGGAAACTGGCCTGCGTACCCGTAGTCCCTTTTATACCGCGAATTGGCGTAGTCTCAATAACGTGATTTAAATCGGCCAAATCCAGCAGCAGGTCCTGAATCCAAAGCGCTGCCCGTTTTCCGACAGTCGTTGGCTGCGCGGGCTGAAAATGTGTGAAACCTAAAGTTGGCTGCGACTTCCATTTATCGGCAAACAAAGCCAGCGCCGCAATGACATCCTGAAGCCGTTGACGCAGCAGGCAAAGGGCTTCATGAGCTATGAGCAAATCCCCGTTATCTGTGACAAAACAACTGGTAGCACCAAGGTGTATTATGGGTCTCGCGCCTGGAGCCTGTTCGCCCCAAGCGTGAATTGCCGCCATGACATCGTGGCGAAGCCGTGATTCGTGAGTCGCGATAGTATTCAAATCCACATCATCCTGAGTTGACTTCATTTCAGCGATCTGCTCAGGCGATATAGGCAGACCAGCCTCCTTTTCACACTCAGCGAGGGCAGTCCAGAGCCTGCGCCAAACGCGCATCCTGTAAAGCGGTGAAAACAAGCGAAGCATAGCCTTGCTGGCATAGCGGCTTGCCAGCGGATGTTCAAAGTGTTCTAGTTCTGGCAGGTCGCTTGGGGGAAGAAAGGGCATAAAATTTCCTTAAAGTTAAACTGCTCTATCTTTTACATTATTGGTCACGCTTCATTGTCAATTTTTTCCATTATTTCATCAGTCATCATCAACGCTTTTACTATCCTCTGATAGTGTTCTATATCCTCAAACGACAGTGTGCAACCCTTTCTGTCTTTCAGCCATTTTTGGGTGGGCTGGTAGCCACCGATGTAAAAGTTCCAAGCGGTTAAGGGAATTTTGTCAAAGTACTGGTCAGTGTTAATCCATACTCTGCCATGCTCTGCGTCTAATGCCTCCCGGCGCAGCTTGTCAACCACGTTGTCACCAGCCACAGGGAAGGGATAGTCGCGGATAACCTTATTGAGGACAGGATGCTCCAATAAGTGCATTTGGCGCAGGTCTGAACCATATTTCACAAGGCTGCGGAACTCTTCGGCATTGGTTGGGTATGGCACACGGGGGAAGTCAATCTTTAGAAATTCCTTGTATTTGTCACGGTATGCTGGAGAGTGCAGAACGGCATAGATGTAGTCCAGCAGGTCAATGGGAGCAAATTTGCTTTTATCGCCGCTCTTTTCATTTTCAAATTCAAGGCAGATGTCTTTGGATAATTTGCTGATGATTTCTGGATTAAGGTTTGGGGTGCGCGGTGAATCCGTGTTGCCTGGGTATAGATATAGTGGACAGGCAACCGGTATGCCTTTGTTGCTGTAGTGTATTCTGTTGTCAATAATTTCTTTTGTTACATGCACATGAGACCAATTATCTGTTATCGCCTGCCGTGAAACCACTAACCCCACATTTTGCCCCGCCATGAAATGTTTCATTACATCTCTGCGGGGCATACAGTGAAATCCCTTCGTAACGCCTGAATAGCTTGTGTACCTGGTATCAAATGGGCGGTAGTTTATGGACACTATATTGTGCTTTGATGACCGCAAATCTTTCCTTGCGCCCGCCACGCTCCAATCCCTCACGTCTTTGCCCAAATTATATTTTTCTCTGGCCTCTTCGTCTGCAATGGACAAAAAATCCTTGATGAGGCCGCTTACCGCCTGGGGACTTTCATGTATGGTGAATTCATCCCTTGCTGTAACAATACCAACTGAATTGACCGGAAATAATTCTATGATGGAAAATCCGCCGTTGTATTTCTTCTTGCCCTTGTTATCTTTTGGCACAAAGAAATATTCCGGTGCGGCGGGTTGGAGTTTCACAAAGGACATGTCCAAAAAACTGGTTTGTAGCAGGTAGTCATACTTTTTCCGCCGCAGCCCATAGACATCGTAGTGAAAAACCTCTGCCAAATCACCCTTTTTCTTTATTCCTGTTTTAACAAAGATGTTGATTGAAACGCCCTGCTGGATGTCAAACACGTTTTCGTCTTTGCCTCCATCGGGCGCAACTTCTTTCTTTTTTGCGTTGCCGTGCAGGTCAATTATGTAAATCTTGTCAAAACTGGACATCAGATTCCAACGCATACCCCTGAATGTGGGGTTGTCTAAAAAACCGTGATTGGCAATATAGGCCAGAATACCTGTATGGTTCTTATCCACAAAGTGTTGCCCCAGGCGGATAAATTTAACGTAGTCATCGTTGAGCCACTTGCTGTTTCGCTCGTTTAGGCGGGTATTCGTACCTGGCTCTTTTTTGTAGTCCTCCATTATGCTTGCCATCCATTTGCCCTTGTTCCAGCTTTCGCCGCTGTATGGCGGGTTGCCCATGACTACCATCACAGGGCAATCATTCTTTACACTGTTGGCTTCCCTTGCTTCATTGGCAAGAAATTGGGCAAAGAGAGTACCGGTATCAGGATGATGTTCTTCCAGTGAATTTGTCAGGAAAATACGCAGACGCTGGTTACTTTTATGTGTGTACCCTGTCTCTGCCAGCATCCAGTCCAGCTTGAGGTGAGCCATTGCGTAAGGAGCCATTAGTATTTCAAAAGCATTCAGGCGCGGTATTAAGTGCTGTTCAACGTAAGTTTGCCACGTACCACCTTGATTCAGATAGCTTTCGTGTATTTGTCTCACTGTTTCTGCCAGAAATGTCCCTGTGCCTGTTGCTGGGTCAAGTATCTGGACTTTGTGCGCTTCAAACCCTGTGTGCTTGTCTGTCTTAATCTTTATTTTTGAATTGTCTGCTAATCCTTTTGGGAGGTCGAAATCTCTTTGCAGTATTTCATCTACTGCTCTGACTATGAAGTTTACAATCGGCTTTGGTGTGTACCATACTCCACGGCTCTTTCGCAGGTTAGGGTCATAGGCTGATAAAAAGTCCTCGTAGAAATGGATTAATGGCTCGGTTTGTTTTGTTGATTTGCCAATCCCTTCTAGTACTGATTTTGTGTCTGTGACCCTGAATGCTTCTGCAAGGTCATCAACTATCCAACTGATGCTCTCTTTTAGGTCTAATCCTGCGATAGTGTGAAAGAGGTTCCTCAAAAAGGGGTTTGTTTTGGGTATTAATTCTGCGGCGTTTTTTCTGCTGAATGTGTCTGTTGATGTATCGTGGATTCTGGCTGCAAACATGCCATATGTAATTGTCTGGGCGTAGAGGTCTGCAAATTCTTTGTTTGTTATGTCGTGAATCAGAAAACTTTTGAAGGCTTCCATCTGGCCTGTGAGTATGCTGTCGCCGTTTTCCCTTGATATGGCTTCCTCAAACACTGCTGCCATTAATCGCGCTTTGTTTGCCATGATTTCTGCAAGTCTGGCTGATGAGGTGATTGTCTGGGGGCTGGCATCGGCAAAGACTGTAAGTAATCGCAGAAATTTCTCAAAATGTTCTTTGATTGGAGCTATGTTTTTGTTTTTAATCTCTGCGATGCGAACTCTGTCAATGATTTCGCTGTCCTTGCAGAAAACAAAGTCCAGGTAGTCTGTGAAAACTATGTTGTCGAGTGCGTTCTTATATCTGTCGAACTGTTCTTTGTTGCCTTTGGTTCCTGCTAAATCGGTGTCATCAATGTCTTTTGCCTCAAGGTAGCCGATGGGGATGTTGTCTTTGCGGCGGAGCAGGACATAATCAGGTGCGCCGCAGTCTGTACGCCCCTGCTCGTTGGATGGGTTGAGGTGGGGTAGCAATGTTTCAAGCAGCCGCGCTAATGCGTGGCGATATGAGTGTTCTGTTGGCTTTGGGGTTTTGTACTGAATATTCAGATCTGCTATGTAGGCTGTAATAGCCTCCTGATGCTCAGTTATGTGCTTAACTGCGGTCATAAACTCTATCGTAAGGCAGAAATACAGGAATGGTTTTTAATTTTCGCCTCTTTCACATGGAATTGCT
>JAIRRD010000194.1 GCA_031256155.1 Holophagales bacterium | reverse complement strand
TTGTTTGATTTCAGGTTCTGCCACACCTGTGGCGTTTACACGGTTTTCAATGATTTGCAGTGCGCGTTTGTTTGCATCGGTTTTAAGCTCTGTCTGATATGCGGCTCTCTGAACCAGCTGCGCTCCGGCATCGCTGTAAGAGACCTGGTAACCATAAAATTCTTTGAAAATCTTTTCTGCGGCTGATTTTTGTTCTGGTGCAAAACTTACTACTATCGCGCTGCTGTCAAGTTTTGCTGTGGCCGGAATGGCCTTTTCTTTGAATCTGTCGGATAGTTTGTCGCGTGTGTCGGTGAGATCATTGTCAAGGGCTTCGTGTCCCTGTACTTCCATAGTGAATTCAACGCCGCCCGCTAAATCAAGACCTAAACGAATTTTACTCACGGGGAGAAAAAAGTAAGAACAGGCAATACAAGTCAAAATTGTCAATGCCAAGCGCCAGAAAGTACGTTTGCTCACAAATTGGCTCCCTGAAAGATTTGAATCATAGATAAGCAGGCGGCGGGGTCACACGGCATGGTTTAATTGGCGGCGCTGGTTGTGGTGCCTTCATATTCGCTGGCCAAGGCGGCTACGGCGTTTCTGCGAGCCTTTACGATACTGCCGCCAAGTTTGAGATAGAGCAAATTGCCGTCAACCCGGTCAACAGTTGCATAGAAACCGGATGTAAGCAGAACTTCATCACCTGATTTCAGTTTGGATAATTTTTCTTCCAGTGCTTTACGGGCCTTGTTCTGAGGGCGAACCAGCAGAAAGTAAAAAAGAAAAACAATGCCCCCAAGAAGGGCAATATTCATCATCATTGGGTTGGCTCCGTTAGCGGATGCTGATTGAAGCAGTGCTGTGGTGAAAAACATTTACAAACCCTCCGTTTGCCAAAGCCGACGGGTTGCTAACGCAAAGTCCGGCAGCGATTTATCCTGCAGAGCCTTTCGAGCGGCTCTAGTTAATTCAACAGTATAGCTTAAATTATGGATGGTGTTCAGTGTTAATCCTAAAAGCTCGCCTGCCTTGAATAAATGATGCAAGTACGCTCTGGAAAATATCCGGCATGTGTAACATGAGCAATTTGGATCAATAGGTGTGTCGGAAAAACGATGGCGTGCGTTTTTTATGTTAATACGGCCAATGCTTGTGAGCAGTCTTCCGTGGCGCGCTTCGCGTGTCGGCAGGACACAGTCAAACATGTCCACACCTTGTTCAATTCCAAATAATATGTCTTCCGGAGTGCCAACTCCCATTAAATAACGAGGGCGATCGTCTGGTAATTCCTTTACGAGTTCGGAAAGGACAGCATTCATTTCTTCCTTTGGCTCACCAACGCTCAAACCGCCTATGGCAAAACCCTGAAATGGACATTTTGCGTCAATTTCCAATATGTCTTCAAGGTGTCTGAGTCGTAAATCAAGGTGTGTGCCGCCTTGGTTTATTGCGAACAGCCCTTGGTGTTCGCCGAGTGAAAAGGTTCTGCAACGCTTCAGCCATTCAGTAGTTCTGGAAACACTTTTTTCCAGCTTGAGACGCTCTGAACGCCCGGCGGGACATTCGTCCAGGGCCATGACGATATCGGAACCCAGATTTCTCTGAATTTCCATGCTGCGTTCCGGGCTGAGAAAGCATTTTGAGCCATCAATATGGCTTTGAAAAAAAACGCCGTCATCTGTAATTTTTCGCATTGAAGCTAAACTGAAAATCTGAAAACCACCGGAATCTGTCAGGATAGGGCCATCCCAGGCCATGAAATTATGTAAACCGCCCAGCGATTTAATTAGTTCGTCCCCCGGTCTCAGGCTGAGGTGATAGGTATTTCCAAGAATTATCTGCGGGGCTATTTCCTTTAACTGCGCAGGCGTAACCCCTTTGACGCTTCCCTGGGTTCCAACGGGCATGAATGTGGGAGTTAAAACTTCACCGTGACTGGTTGTAAAGCGCCCAGCCCTAGCTGCTGATGAATTATTATTAATATTGTGTTCTGGACAAAACTGGAATATTCCCATCGTTAGTCAAAAGGCTATGTAATATAAGGGTTGCAGGCTGTATCTGTGAGAAAATTAATTTTACAAAAATAATTTTACAGATCATAAACATAAGTGCTTGACTTACTACTCCACAATCGTAATTATACCCTTAGGGCGTGTCCCAGATCTTTAATTTTCCAGTTTTGGGCTGAAACTTCTGCAAAGGAAGTTTCGCCTTTATTTTTTTTCGGGAGTTGTATGAGCCAGGATACTAAACCTTCACCGTCACCGCCCGCAGCAAAGCAAGCGGAAACGCTTGAGGACGCTGTTTATAGGCCAAGTTTGTCGGAAGACAACAAGGCACTCAGAGGTACGAATCCGATGGTAGCCATACCTACCGCGCTTCTTACCTATGGTTGTGTGGCGGCTCTAATTTTCTATGTGGCCACTCAAACAGAGGCCGGTAAACAGGTCGTAAAGAAAACCATTGGGATAGACATATCAGAAGACTCTTCTAAAGAAAAAGAAGAGGAACCGCCTCCTCCTCCGCCCGCTCCCGCCGCTCCAGCAGCTCCGCCTGTCAAGATTGAAATTAAGGACGCACCACCTCCGCCTCCTATAACCGGACAAG
>JAIRRD010000173.1 GCA_031256155.1 Holophagales bacterium | reverse complement strand
TAGAGCATTTTCTTCTTTTAGCGCGGGAAAACCGCTTTGACCCCTTAAAGACTCAGGGGTCATATGCTGGTGCTATAGGTATCCCGCAGTTCATGCCCGGCAGTTGGCGCAAATACGCTGTTGACTACGATGGCGACAACAGGATTGATTTGGAAAACAACGTTGCTGACTCAATCGGCAGTGTAGGCAACTACCTGAATGCACATGGCTGGCAAAAAGACAGGGCCGTGGCTCATAAAGCTACAATCAGCGGAAAACCGAAAGACGCTTGGCTCAAAGCTGGTATTCTGCCCACCCTCAAAACAGAGGATTTGCTTACTCAGGGTTTAACAATAGCGCAAACACCGCTCGAAATAGCTACATTTATTGAATTGCCCTCACCGGGACACCCTACCGAATATTGGCTTGGATATCAAAATTTTTACGTAATAACCCGATATAACAAATCCAGTTATTACGCTATGTCTGTGTTTCAATTGGCGGAAGCAATTAAACAGCGGATGAAGTAATATAGTCGTTTTACTGTGGAGCATAACAATGTTCCACAAGTAAAATGCGCGGATGCGCCAGACTGTGCCGTATAGCAATTTGCGCTTTCATAGTCCATTTACGGCGAGCCAAGCCCGCCTATGGACTATGAGCAGCCGTGATTCGCAAGCGAATCCCGGCATAGCGGTTTAACTACGAAAAGTTAAACCGCTATATGCCCCCATGCTGGTATAGTCGTTTTACTTGTGGAGCATAACAATGCTCTACAAATAAAACGACTATACTTAATCAAAATCATAAGGGAAACGAGCTTTAACAAATTTTGCCGCACTGGTTTCAGGATAGTTTTTTACCAGTTGTTGTCCGATTTTTTTTCTTTCAGTTACATAGTGTTTGTTTTCAGCGTCTTCTACGCGCCGCAACAAGGCCCAGGCACGGACTTCAGGGTCAGGATGCTTTTTTTCTATACGCGATAAAAACAGCATAGCACCTTGCTGGCGCATACCGCCTGCTGTTTGAACTGCTATTAGGGGCATCTGCGGGCTAAGGCTCCAAAAAGGACTGATATCATCAAGATATCTAAGAGCCTGATCTACAGATAAAGGCTGCCAGGCTGTGGAATCAAGTCCAAGTTCTATATAACATGCTGATAAAAAAGCTTTGGTATCTTTATTTTTTTCAGATGCAATCTCTTTAGATAAACCATGGAGTTCTGGCCCCCAATTATTGTTATAAATATCAGCGTTCAAAATATTAATGTTGTTCAGTTTAAATAATGAGTTCTTTTCAAGTGCCCTTTGAAAAGAGGCTTGGGATTGACGTTTTCTGGTTACGTAACCTTGCCAGATATATGCCCATTTACAAATTTTTGCATCCTGAGAAATAGCAATATTTACTGGATCATCAGTTTTAGGTAAAGTTATATCAGGTATTTTCAACAATTTGTCTTTTACAATAATGGGAAATGAAACTATTTTATGTCCTGGAGCAACAGCATAAAATACATACAAGCCGATACTATCGTCTATTAAAATTGAATGTACAGATTTGTTTTCATTTGAGGATGACTTGCCGTCTATTATTTTTTCGTCAGTATACGGAGTTGTTAAAAATACCGAAGTATTTTGTATAGGATTTCCTTCCATATCAGTTACGCGAACCTCAACTAAACAGTTTTTGGCGGCCTTACCGACCCCAATGGAGCTATTAGGGTTTGTGTCCTGACACAGGCCATGAAAAGCGCACAATATGCCCAGAATAGTAAGTTTTAAAAATAACTTTTGCAACATATAACGCCTCTGGAAAAAAGGAGTGTGTTTTATTTTGGAATTGATGCTCTCTTTACGGCAAGCAAAGCTTGCCTAAGAGCACAACGCGGCTGTGGTTTGCGAGCAAATACCAGCTTAGAGCAGTTTAACTTTGAGAAGTTAAACTGCTCTAACTTGGAAGACCACCCCAAAACTATTCATCTCAAAATTGCGGAACGCTATTTTGAGATGAAATTGTCCTGACTCAGAAATATGAGAAGTGATACTTAACGGTTAGCCCAATCCAAGTGGGATTTACACGGTTAAAGCCTTTTACAGGGTAGTCAGAAACGTGGACGTTGCCGGTTTCCGAGTTTTCATTCAGCCATTGGGATACGTTGTAATCCAGGCTGACACCTATATTCTTGTAAGCTATATAGCTCACACCGAATCTAAAACCCAGTTTGCCGTTGCCTTCGCGGTGGGGACCTGCCAGCATAACTCTATCCTTTGCTATCGCCTCAGGCACACCTTCGTATATCGCCTGCAGATAGCCTAAATAATTGCTGTCTGATACACGTTTGCCATCCCAGTATGCAAAAGTGACGCCCACGTATGGTCTAAGATTTTGCACAGGCGTCTGAAAAGTGAACTCCATTCCAGCTCCGTACGAAATCAGGTCCTGTGTTACATCCAGGCTTTCGCTGTAGTCACCTGTCCATCGCGAGTAGCGGCCGTAGATACGTATTCCGGTAAAATTTTCAGGTTTGGTGAAATCATAGCCCAATTCATATATCTGACCATTGACCTTGCCGCCCTGATAGTACCTCAAATCCGCCTGAGAAAACCCTACTGTAAAACCCAGGTAGAAAGGGGTAGCCTCGCTTTCCTGAGCAACCAATCCAGCAGATGCAGTTCCCAGGACAAAAAGTGTAATAGCATTTTTAATCACGAATTCCTCCTAAACTCATAACAGAGTTAAAACTTAAATCCACAACTTAGCCCATAAGTTCGGTTACCGCCGCGAGCGTTAACTAAACCATATCTGTCAAACGTGTCCACAACCATGCGGCCGGTATAGCCAGGTGCCCAGTTTCCACTTGCGACAGGGAATCTTACGGAAACAGTGCCATCCGGTTCATTAGGTGCTCCCCATGGTATCAGGGTATTGAAAATACTATACACAGAAAATTCAGAGAATATCTGCACTCGCCCCTTGATCGGAATAGTGAAAGACCACTTGAAATCCGCATCATAGGTATCATTATCAGTGAATCTGCCTCGACCATTGATATAGTTTCTCCATGTGCTTCCTATACCGGTCTGACTAATTGTGCCGAGATGAGTCGGCTGCCAGTAATTTATATATCCCGGGTGGGTTAGGTCCATGTTCCTGGTTGCAATAATATTGAATGGACCGCCGTGGCTATACCGAGACAGAAGTGAAAAGACATTGTTGATTCCATTTCTGTCTCCAAGTGACCACACAAGCCAGGCTTTTACCACATTGTGAGGGCTGAAGCGATATTCGCCCATAGGATTATAATCATCTTCAGATAACCCCAGTGCTTGGAAAAGGTCATATCTGAGAATCTGATAGTGGTAAGAGTTATTACCCTCCAAGTGAGGATTATTGCCCTTGGTCCGGTTGATTGTCCAGTTGCCCTGGAATCTGAGGTTTTGGTTGGCTGACCTGAAGAGTGGATAATCCCACTCCATTTCTATTCCCTTGTGTTCTCTCTTTGCGTCTGGATTAACCTTTAATTCGGCATAATAACCACCGTATGTCTCAAAAACCGGATTTGTTATTACAGGCTTACCTGTTGCAGCAATGGTCCAAATAT
>JAIRRD010000272.1 GCA_031256155.1 Holophagales bacterium | reverse complement strand
TTTTTTTTATTTTTTATATGCTTGTTTGCTGTCGCGGCTTATGGGCTTGTGCGTAACCGGATTGTGGTGCTTAACGCCGCGATTATGGCGGTTTTGGCCATGCTGCTAACAGATTTGCTGCCAATGGACAGCTTTATACATCCAATAGCTCCGGTTTTGGCCGGTACTCCCTGGCTGGCTATTCATGTACCCATAATCATGGTCGGCTACGCAGTGCTGGCTCTCGGTATGGTTGTGGCTCACATGCAGGTTGGTGTCTGGATTTTTTATCCCAAACGCCATGATTTAGCTGATCGCTTTTATGACATGCTCTATTGGTATAACTTTGCAGGTTCAATCTTCTTATTGGCCGGAATACTGACAGGCTCTATGTGGGCGGCTTCTTCCTGGGGAAGATACTGGGGTTGGGATCCAAAAGAAGTCTGGTCTTTAGTCGCGTTCCTCGCCTACATGGCCATCATTCACGCCAGGGTCTGCGGCATCATAGACAAGTTTGGTGTAGCAGCCATAAGCATACTGGCCTTTCAGACAGTCCTAATGACCTACCTGGGTGTCAATTTTGTACTAAATGCCGGTATGCACTCATATGCTATGGGTGATTCGCCCATAGCGATTTGGATGTTCCTGCTGGCGCTGGCGGAAATCGCGTTTATTGCTGTCGGCACATCCGCGTATTTGAAGCAGAAAGCTTATATTTCTACTCACCTGCCCTAAGTCTTAGTCGGATGGTGGTTCCTTGCCCAACTTCGCTTTCCACATGCAGCAGACCATTGTGGGCTATGATGATTCGATGGCATACAGCCAGTCCCAATCCGGTGCCGATTCCAAAAGTTGAGTAAAAGGGGTCAAAAATGCGGGGGAGGACATCTTTAGGAATACCGCAGCCGGTGTCTTCTAAAGCGATATGCCAGTGTGGCCTGGAATCAATGATTTCTTTTGATGCCATTATGGATATTTTGGACTTTGTCTAGTTTTCCATTGCCCGCATGGCATTTTGCAGTAGATTGACAGCCACTTGCCGCAGCAGGCCGGGGTCTGCGTACCATACGGCGGATACCGGTATTTTGTTGCGCCATTCCAGATTATCCGGCACACCGGCGGCGCTTTTGGCTTCTTCCCAGAAAGGCTTCAACTGAATTGGAGACGGTTTGGGATTCAGGTCGCGGCTGAATGTGAGAGTATTTGTCACCAGCGTATTGAGACGCTGAACGCCTTCTTGAATTTTCCTCGCCAGTTCCAGTGGCTCAGGAGTGTTTTGGAGGTCTTCGACCAGCATCCCCGCAAACAGAGCCAGACTGCCCAGCGGGTTTCTGATTTCGTGCGCCAGCTCCGCCGCCATCATCCCCATAGCTTGCAGGCGTTCTTCACGATTGGCTTGCTGTGCTCTGAGATGCTGTTCTGTGACATTGCGGAGTATAACTATCTGTCCTTCTTTTGTGGGTCTGGTCTCCTGTTCCAGAAAATGCTCCATGCCTTCAACATCCCGAAAGCGCCTGAGACCGTCCGGCGAATCCAGTTCCCACGGCGGTGGGCCATCCATAAATGTTCCGGGCAACACTTCAGGCCGGTTGGAAAAACGGAGTTCTCCATTTTCACCAAGAACCCAGATAGCAAATGGAACGGCTTCCAGCACAGTTTGAAATTCGTTTTGAAGCAGTTCCAACTGCTTTTGCAGCAGTTCGTAATGTGTTTGCAGTTGATCCGAAGCCGCCGTGAAAGCGGCAAACGCTTCCATCAACTGACCTGGGTCTGTGGGGTTGGGCATTATGATTCCAAAGTTTTATTGAGTTCGTTCCTTTTATGTCGGGCCGTATCCAAAAATGCGGCTTGCACAAAGGACTTCAGATTATAGCAATTCCATGTAAAATGTGCCATTTTAGATGAATATAGTCGTTTTACTTGTGAAGCATATAGCAATTTTCGCTTTCATAGTCCATTTTCGGCGAGCCAAGCTCGCCTATGGACTATGAGCGGCCGTGATTCGCAGGCGAATCCCGGCATAGCGGTTTGACTACAATAAGTTAAACCGCTATAACAAGGCTCCACAAGTAAAACGCACGGATGCGCCAGACTGCGCCGTAATGGAGCGAGCCGCCATCGGCGGGGAACGAAATGGGAGGCGTAGGCTGTGCTTGCCTGTCTGTACCGCTTGTCAAGTGCTTTGACTATAGCTTTATATAGTCTCCCATTCGTCTATGAGCTGCTCGTAGAAATGCCGCAGAAATTCAAAGCGTTTAGCGGCCTCTGATTTAGCGGGGGCTGTGTTCATGCTGTCCACGATACCGTGCGCGAGTTTGAGCCATTTTTCGCCCTTTTCCAGCACTTCCGATGTAGAAGTCGGTTGAAAGGCTGGCGCTATGCCTATGAAATGTATCAAACTAGCGGCCCCAAGTTTGCTGAGTTTATCTATATCCCAAAGACACGCTGTTTCCAGCGGCTCCAGCGGCTCTTTAAGACTGAGGCCAACGTGGTTCGAAATAGCGTGTCGCACCGCTGAAATTTTATGACGCGGGAAGTCAGTGCCTTCCAGAATCCCATCCAACGCATTGCCAGCGTCCTCGGCGTGATTATCCGGCCCTCTCCAGCCAAGCATCTTCCTGCAATCATGCAGCCAAGCGGCGCATGTCAAAACATCAGCGTCTGCGTCTACCAGCGGGGCGAGCCACTCCGCCAGCTTCACAACGGCCAGCGTATGTTCAAAACGATAATCAAACGCCGGTACGCGCAGACCATCAAGCTCATGCCCCCACCCCCAAAAGCGCAGCGCGTCCTGTCTGGTGAAATCGTGAAGTGCCTGTTCACAGGCTGTTTGCCACGGCAGTGGCGCAAAAGTCATGGAATACTCCGTCATTTATAGCTATTTTAACTTGTATAGCGATCCGCATATTGCTTGTATAGTGAATGCACTTTACAACCGTAACAATTGGGTATATATTGACGCCTCCCATTGCGCTCCCCGCCTGTCGGCGGCTCGCTCCATTATAGCTATTTTCGCTTGTATGGCTCGCTCCTGAGAAGTGTATAGCAATTCCATGTAAAATTTGTCATTTTACATGAATGGAACCTGGCAACATGAGGTGGTATATTTTTGAGTAGAGTCTACATTATAATATTTTAATATAAAATAAATATCGCATTTTGCAATATTGAAATGCAAGGTTTTGGGGCCGTTTCCAGTTTCAGATGGTCGGAAAGAAGTTTTGAGGGAAACATGCTATAATCCGATTGAGCTGTCTTTTCGGGCGTTGGCGCCATAAAAAACGGTTGTAATTTAAGTTACACATTATCTAAGTGGGTTGAGGTAAGAAACGCATGTCGAAAGTTTTCGCAAAACAAATACATGAGTATCATATACTTGAACATTGCAATACATATACTGATGCTTTGCATGAAGCTCTTGAAATATTTGTTTCCTATAATGAGGAATCACTTGACGATGTAATCTCAAAAGGCTTGCGACCTATTGCGGACGCGGCGGACTTGGACAGAATCATTTTTTTCCGTGTCTGGGAAAAGGAACGCCATTACGCAGGTGAAACATACCGTTGGGATAAAAACGAGGGCGGAACAGCGCCTGTTGATGATGCTTTGAAAGTATTGCCGGTTTTCGGGGCATTGAAGCGCTGGGTTTCCATAATATCAAACGATGTCTGCATAAGTATGAGACGCAGCAATTTTGAGGCGGATGAGGCCGCTTTTTTAATTCCTCGGGGTGTTATGTC
>JAIRRD010000043.1 GCA_031256155.1 Holophagales bacterium | reverse complement strand
CGCACCATACGGCTATCTGGGCAATGATGTCAAACATAAGACCCGTATCTGGGCTACGCACATAGCTGGCGGCAAAAATACGCCCAGGCTGGAATCTACACTGCTTCTTAACTATGATGGCGGAACAGTTGGAAATGTAACTGTGACCAATCAATTAATAGCTCTAAGCACTGCCGGTAGATTGGGGCTTGGTAATACTGGCGCTTATCCGACATCATACTCCCGCTTTTTCGGGCCAAAAGGCGTCATACGTACGAATGACACCTATAGAGCCGATGCCAAGATCAATTTATTTATACCGATTAGCAAAAAAGCCAGTTTTTTTGCCGAGTTGACTGTTACCAATCTGTTCAACCACTGTGTACTGAGCAATCTGGAAACCACCACAATAACCCCTGGGGCTCAAACCTATACCGATACCTTGCCAAGGAACGGCTACACACCACAGGGCCTGCTCAAGCGTCCTGCCAGCGGACTCGGTGATAACATCTATGGTTTTGGCACTTATGGTTGGGGTAACTTTACTGCTGGCCGCACTGTGCGTGTCTCTACCGGTATCAAGTGGTAGTTCTATATTTCTTGTCAATTTGCATAGGAGTAATGTATGAATAAACTTTTTCGCAAGGGCGCACTCACGTGTCTGGTAATGGGCGGCTTGTTTTCAGCTTCCGGTGTGCTTGGAGCGCAGGATATGTCCAAAAATGGCTGGCAGGCATCTGTGGGCTGGATAAATGATATCGGCGATATGAAAGAAATGAAGGATGGTTTTGGCTACTCGCTCAATCTAGCCTATCAGCACAATCTGGAAAGCTATGGCTATCGGCTGTACTTAAACGCTCTGTGCTTTGACAGCGTTGAAGGGGCAGGCTTTAACGCAAATCGCCCCCATTTTTACAGCGGCCTTGATGTTTGCACAACCACTTTTTTTGAGGGTAATGTTTCATTCTTTGGCGGCGTTTTTGGCATGTCCTGGAATCAGAGTCCTGTAGTAACCGACCCCAGATTTACTAATAGCAGTGTTGGCTCCAAATTTAACAGCGTTAAACTGGGTGGCCGTGCGGGACTGGACTATCACATAAACAACGATCTGTCCGCCAATCTCACATACTCAGTGGTACAAGGCAACATAGCTTTCAGCCCAAGTTGGGTGACGCTCGGTGTTACATACAGGTTTTAAATGATTCACGTCGTGTTGCATTCAAATGAATGCAACACGACGTGAATTTAGTAAAAATGGCTGTTGAAATATAATATTTTCAGACCAAAACAGCCTTAGAATCTCAAGCCGCCGCCAATAGTAATCCAGGATGGGCTAAATTTGCGGTTGGCTTCGGCAACAGTCCAAAAGGCGTGTAAGATGAAGAGTTCGTTGATTTCATAGTCAACGCCGACACGCGCTCCGAGCTTAACGCCGCTCTCCATATAAGAATTATAGGTATCAAGTTGCTTTCGTCCGAATGCAACTTGATACATTGATATATGAGGACTAACATGCCCATTATTTCGCCGCACATCCTGGCATACCGAGCTTCTTTGGAGTCTTTTTTGAAAGAGGACTGGGGTGCGGGCGACTGGACTACCGGGGCTGTGCCGGATCGCGCTATGCAGGCTCGTGTTATAGCTAAATCTGAACTGGTCATTGCTGGTCTGTCTGTAGCTGAGGAGGTATTTCGTTTGACAGACCCTGCACTCATTATCTCTGTCCTTGTCAATGATGGTGAGAAGCTGACCGCAGGAACTGAGGTAATGAGAGTGCAAGGCTCATGCAGCAGTATTTTGATGGCTGAGCGCGTGATGCTGAATTTGCTGCAACGCCTGTCTGGAACAGCTACTCTGACGAGGTCTTTTGTGGATGCGGTGGCGGGAACGAAAGCGCGAATACTTGATACGCGCAAAACCACCCCCGGTCTGAAGATATTGGAAAAATACGCTGTACGCTGTGGCGGAGGGTTTAATCACAGAATGAATTTGGCTGACGGGATTCTCATTAAGGAGAACCACATCGCTGCGGCGGGAGGTATTGCATCGGCTGTTGCATCTGCCAGGCTGTCATCGCCGAACCTGCTGAGGATAGAGGTTGAGGTGGAAACGCTGGATCAACTGTCTGAATGTTTAGCAATATCCGATATAGATGGTGTTCTTCTGGACAACATGGACGAGAAAACTATGGAGAGCGCTGTTGCCATGCGTAATTCCAGCGGCAGGCGATTCTTTTTGGAGGCCAGCGGTAATTTAACTCTGGCCAGAGCTAAATCTGTGGCTCTGACAGGTGTGGACTTCCTTTCTGTGGGTGCTTTGACGCACAGCGCACCGGCTGCTGATCTGAGTTTGAGGCTGGATTGCGGCAATAGTTAAACGACTATAATCAATCAAGTTTCCTGGTGACATCTGCGGGCGGGAACATTTCGGGGGCTTCGTGACTCAGGAAACGTTTGGTGCGCGCCATCAAGGCATCTAAATCCTGAAGGAAGCGCACTCTCTCCAATTTCAGGTTGCGGAGATGGGATTCCAGCTTGCCGACATGTTCCTGTGCTTCTCTGGCGATTTCTTCACCCTGAAAGCGCGCTTCTTTCAGACTCAGTTCCCTCTCGCGCTGCGCTACATCCATCAATTCTTCTCTGGTTTTTTGGGCCTGCATCAGTGTTTCTTTAAAAATGCGGTCCTGATCCTGATATTGAAGCACACGCTCTCGCAGGTCTATTGCTTCATTCCGCAACTGTTGATTTTCCTGCAGGAGTTCCTCCCAGTCTGACGCTATTTCCCGCAAGAACTCGCGCACTTCATCTGGATTGAGTCCGCGGAAAATAGTCTCAAACTCACGCCTCTGTATGTCTCTAGGTGAATATTTCATGTGATTCCCAGATGTTATCCAACCAAATTATGTAAAAGACGCTGTAGAGTAGACAACAATAGAATAGCCACAAACGGACTCAAATCAAGTCCGCCGAACGAGGGCAATATGACGCGAAAAGGCAGGAGGAGCGGATTGGTTATGGATTGGATGAGTTTTACGGCAGGGCGATTCCTGGCATCAGGAAACCAACTCATGACGCAATCCGCCAGCACCAGATAAATCAGAATTGTCAACAGCCAGTCGGCAATGTAAAAAATCAAAGGCATAAAACACCCTCATAATAATATAGCAATTCCGTGTGAAATGTGCCATTTTACATGGAATGAAGTCTAACGGAATGACGTAAAGTTTGATATGGCACTTCAACTTAATTGTAGTTGAACTGCTATGTCAGACTTTTTAAGTGCATTGCTTGCAGGCGGATTTTGTTCGCCGTCAAGCGAGCAATACAAGCGAAAAGGGCTATGGGAGATATTGAATGCGAATTGGAATTTCTTGTTACTCAACTTTTGGCGGCTCCGGTGTCGTGGCAGCGGAAATAGGTAAATCTCTGGCGGCTAAGGGGCATGATGTTCATATTCTCAGTTCAGCTCTACCCCCACGACTCATAGGATTTGAGGACCACGTCACATTTCACGAAGTATCTCCCAGCCCATACCCGCTTTTTGAAACAGCTCCTTTCACTGTAGCGTTTGCTTCCGTGATGGCCGATGTGGCCGACCGCTATCATCTTGATGTAATACACGCTCACTACGCAATTCCACATGCCAGCGCCGCTCTTTTGGCCCGAATGGCTCTGGACGACAAAATTAAAATAGTTACTACCCTGCACGGCACGGATATCACCGTTGTGGGGAGAGACCCTAGTTATCTTCCGATGGTGAAACTGGCTATTCGGGCCAGTGACGCCGTAACAGCCGTTTCCGAATATCTCAGGCAGGAAAGCATAAAGACATTCGGCGTTAACCGCCAAATTGACGTTGTGTACAATTTTGTCAGTCTGCCCCAATTTGATGGAAACACCAGTAATTGCAGAGTCTGGCTATCGCCCGACAGCGCACCCGTACTGACACACATATCAAATTTCCGAGCTGTAAAGCGTGTGATAGATGTAATGCGGATATTTGAGGCCGTACATCGTGAGCACAACTGTAAACTCGTCATGGTTGGTGATGGCCCCGACAGATTGGAGGCCGAAACATTTGCGCGGGAAAAACATTTAGAGGCAGATGTTCGCTTTACAGGCAAACAGACTGATATTGCTTCGGTTCTGGCCTGTTCCGATGTGTTCCTGCTGCCAAGCTCTACCGAAAGTTTTGGTCTGTCCGCACTTGAAGCGATGTCATACGGTGTGCCTGTTGTGGCAAGCCGCGCCGGGGGTATTCCAGAGGTAATCAGGGATGGTCAGGATGGTTTTCTGGCAGAAGTGGGCGATGTCGATGCGATGGCTGAGTATGCGATCCGCCTGATTACCAACCCAGGACTCCGCCTTGAAATGGGAGGCAGAGCTAAAGAAAGAGCGCTTACCACTTTTGCTGAAGACCCCATAGTTGAGCAATATCAGTCAATTTATCAGCGCGTTTTGGGTTGGAAATAAAATCGAAAAAAAGTTGACATGTTTCGGTTTTTTTTCTAAGCTCAAAACATGGAAACAACAAACCTTACCCGAAGCCAACAAAAAGTCCTCCGATTTGTGGAGCAGTTCACAGCTCAGGAAAAGCGAAGCCCAACCCTGAAGGATATAGCGGCGGGAGTCGGATGCACTGCCGTGAGTACTATCCACAGGCACGTCACGCATCTGATAGAAAAGGGTTTTTTGGAAAGACAGCATGGACTCGGCAACAATATTGTACGCCGCACTCATAACGCTGCTCCTGTTATTGTTCCCCCAAAGGAGGAAGCAAAAACTTTTCCGTTTTACGGAGATGTGGCCGCTGGCAATCCATTGATACCCGATTCACACGCAATGCCGATAGAACTTCCTCACGCCATTCACAGAAACAAAGACAACTTGTTTGTACTGAGAGTCAAGGGCGATTCCATGACAGATGATTGCATTTTGGACGGTGATCTAGTGGTGCTCCAGTCCAGAGGTGACTACCGCAATGGGGATCGCGTTGTGGCCCTTATTGACCGTGAAGAAGCGACTCTGAAAGAATTGCGCCGCGACAAGGAAGGTGTTTGGCTGATTCCACACAACCCCAACCTTGCCCCGCGTTGTTACAATGCCGAGCGCATTGAAATTCAAGGCGTCCTCGTTGGCGTGATGCGGAGCTGTTAGATGACTCTGATACCAATCGCGCCGCCAGCGCTTTTAGAGCAAAATGTTCAGGCACCTGTGCAGTCAATGCCGCAATGGTGGAATTCATGGACGCAAATGACCGCTTTCAGCAGTCCCTTTACACAAGAAGGTGAAAGTGCGGCTTTT
>JAIRRD010000030.1 GCA_031256155.1 Holophagales bacterium | reverse complement strand
TCAGACCAGCAAAGTTCCAGAAGTTGCGGCGCAACGTGATGCCATTACCGCTGCTACCGAGATGGCCACACAAAACGTCATGAACAGGCTGGATGTACTCATGGCAAAGACCGAAGACGCCGGACGTTTTTTCACAGAACTTCAAAAGAGTGCTGATGAAAACAAAACGTGGCATGAACGTATATTCAGCGAAATATACAATTTTCTGGATCGTGCAAAAAACGGTGAGAAAACCGCAACATTAGCGCAAGAGATATTGGACTACGTATTTGAACTTCAGGTGTCCCCTAAACCTAAACCAATTGATGTAACAGAGGGACAATCCATATTTCAGTCAGTTTCTGACGAAGCGTTTGAGATACTCAACATCCTACAATTCCAAGATATTACCAGACAAAAAATTGAAAAAATCATTCAGTTGCTCAAACACTTCCGGCAATCGCTTGACCGCTTGTTAGAAATTTTCAAAATCAAAGAAGAAGAAGAAGTAGAAGAAACCACGGAAGAAGGAGATGACGTTTTTAAAAACCGCAATGTTGCAACTCAGGACAACATTTTTAATACAAACGTTACCGCAAATAAAGATACCGGCTCTATAGATGACATCATTGCTCAGTTTAAAGCGCATCAATAGACATTGCGGAGACACGTATGCCAGAACAAAACCAAGATTTCATTATTAACGATCTCTCTCTCGCCTCCTGGGGAAGAAAAGAAATCACAATCGCTGAATCCGAGATGCCTGCCCTAATGGCAATTCGCGAAGAATACGCCGCAAAACAGCCGCTGAAGGGGGCCAGGATTGCTGGCAGTCTTCATATGACTATTCAAACCGCCGTTCTCATTGAGACATTGAAAGCACTCGGTGCGGAGGTCAGGTGGGCCAGTTGTAACATTTACAGCACCCAGGATCATGCTGCCGCCGCAATAGCTCAAACAGGCACGCCTGTTTTTGCATATAAAGGCGAATCTTTAGAAAAGTATTGGAATTTCACCCACAAGATTTTTGAGTTTCAGGGTGGAGCCAACATGATCTTAGACGATGGCGGAGACGCAACGCTCTTACTCCATCTGGGCGCAAAGGCGGAAAAAGACATACATGTGTTGGATAACCCAGACAGTGAAGAAGCAACTGTTCTGTTTGCTTCCATAAAAAACTGTCTTAAAACAGACCCAACTTGGTATTCACGCCAACTCGCAGGCATTAAAGGTATTACCGAAGAAACCACCACAGGTGTCCACCGCCTTTATGAAATGGCCAAAAAAGACGAGCTAAAAGCACCTGCCATTAATGTCAACGATAGCGTTACCAAGAGTAAGTTCGATAATTTGTACGGATGCAGAGAATCTCTGGTTGACGGAATCAAACGTGCGACCGATGTCATGGTTGCCGGCAAAATAGCTGTTGTATGCGGTTTTGGCGATGTTGGCAAAGGGTGTGCCCAGGCATTAAGTTCATTGTGCGCACAAGTCTGGGTCACAGAAATAGACCCGATTTGTGCTCTTCAAGCGGTAATGCAAGGTTATCGCGTTGTAACAATGGAGGAAGCCGCGCCGCTGGCTGATATTTTTGTGACCGCCACCGGAAATTTAAAAGTCATTGGGTTTGAGCATATGAAAGTAATGAAACATCAGGCAATCGTGTGCAATATTGGTCATTTTGACAGCGAAATTGATGTTGCTAGTCTGGAAAAGCAGTGCGAGTGGGAAGAAATCAAACCACAAGTAGATCACGTGATTTTTTCTGACAAAAAGCGCATAATTTTGCTGGCAAAAGGCCGTTTGGTAAATCTGGGCTGCGCGACAGGTCATCCCAGTTACGTAATGAGCAGCAGTTTTGCCAATCAAACCCTAGCGCAAATAGAGCTTTGGACCAAGCGGGACACCAACACTTACCCGATTGATGTTTACACGTTGCCAAAACATTTGGATGAACACGTGGCACGGCTTCAGTTAAAAACACTTAATGCCAGGCTGACAAAACTACGCCCAGAACAGGCCAAATACATTGGCGTTAATATTGAAGGTCCTTTTAAACCGGAATATTACAGGTATTAGCGTAAACTTGACAAAGCCAATCGCTGTAACAGGCTTTACCGAGGTAGTAAAATGCTCACTTGTAATGGCAAGCCATCCGCTGTTATACCACCCCAAAACATTTCAAAAACACCCAAAAACTGCATCCTTTTGGATTGCCGTTCATCTGAAGACTACGATTTTTGTCATTTGGACGGAGCTTTTCACGCCGACATTGAGTCCGTTTTGAGTTCTGCCGCAGACCCGGGACACGACCCCGCAACAGGCGGAAGACATCCGCTTCCTAAGATCGAAAAATGGGAAAGACACCCGCGTACATGGGGAGTACAACCGGATAGCGTTGTCATAGCGTATGACGATGCTTCTGGAGCAGAGGGTGCATCCAGAGCTTGGTGGATGCTCACAGCTTCTGGAATTCAAGCGGCTGTCCTGGATGGGGGATGGGATGCTGCCATGAAAGCGCGTCTTTCAACAAATGAAGATATACCTGAACCACCAGAGCCATCAGAACTTAAATTTAACGAATGGCTCCTTCCAACGGTAAATATTGAAATAGTTAACAAGCTGCGTCAGGCCCCTGACTGGTTGCTTCTGGATTCCCGTGCACCTGAAAGATGGAGGGGTGAGGTCGAACACATTGATCCAGTTGCAGGGTGCATTCCGGGTAGCAGAAATGTTTTTTTTAAAGAAACCTTAGAGAACGGATTTTTTAAAAAACCGGAAGAACTGCGAAAAATGTATTTGGAAATACTGGGTGGCATTCCTCCAAATCGCGTTATAGCCTCCTGCGGAAGCGGAATGACGGCCAGCCACACACTTCTGGCACTTTACCAGGCCGGATTGGAAGGGGCTAGTTTATACGTTGGGTCTTTTAGCGAGTGGTGCAGACATTGACATCACCGCAATTTTTCAATGATTAAAGAAACCGCCCCCGCTAAATTCAATAGATTCTTGTCCGTCTTAGGCCGTCGTCCGGATGGTTTCCATCTTCTTGAATTAGTTACAACAGTGCTTCAAGATTGGCCATCGCTTTTTGACGAGTTGACTACTGACGTTGCCAAGACCACAAAGCTGAGCCTGGAGATAGAAGGCCCCGCTTCCGGCGGATTGCAGCCTGACGAATCAAATCTGGTAATAAGAGCTTGGCGTCTGCTTGAAAAAGAATCAGGTAAAACCCTCAATGCAAAAATAAAACTATTCAAAAACATTCCTCATAGTGCCGGTCTTGGGGGAGGCTCTTCAGATGCCGCAGCCGCCCTCAAAGCTGGTAATAAACTCTTTCAGTTAGGTTTATCAAACTCCACACTGCTGCGCCTGGCAGCAGAACTAGGCAGTGATGTGCCGCTGTTTTTATTGGGTGGGACAGTAATGGGCCTTGACCTGGGGCAAAGAGTTATCCCGATGCGTGATATTCCGCTCCCCCCAATGTTTATCCTCCATCCAGGCTTTTGTGTAAGCACACCGTCAGTTTATAAGGCCTTAACACAGGAAGATTTATCCAGAACACTCCCCTGCCCCTCCCTGAGTGCAAACGAAGCACCGCCCTGGCGTAACGATCTAACAAACGCAGCATTAAAAGTATGCCCCGCCATGCACCAAGTTCGGGAAGCATTGATTAGTGTTGGAGGAGAACCTATGTTGTGCGGTTCTGGCAGTTGCTGGGCCGCAAGGTTTATGGATAGAGATGAACGCGATACGGCTCTTCAAAAAATATCAGCACGCTATCCGGGATGGCGCTTTTATAGTGATTCTGTATAGCTGTTTTCAATTCTCCCAGCCTCGGACTAATACAATAGATCGGGCAAGTTGCTGTAAACTATGCTCTAATGCGATTTGACCAGTGAGAAGAGGCATGGCGGCGGCAAAATACAACCAACAGCACAGCGAGGCCATTTCCGCTTACATAGCCGAGCTCAACTCCCAATACAAGACACCAAAGCCCACCGAACATTCTTATCGCCCTGCCCTCCAGCAGCTATTTGGCAACCTGCTTGCCAATCTCACCGCGTCAAACGAGCAAGGCCGCAGGGACTTTGGAGCCCCCGACATTGCCCTGCTCAGGAAGGCCGACAACATCCACGTAGCTTACATAGAAGCCAAAGACCTGGACGACCCCGACCTTGAAGGCATAAACGTAGGGCCCAAAGGCCACAAAGCCCAATTCGACAGATACAAAAAGAACGTGGACAACCTCATATTCACAGACCACCTGAACTTCCTGTTCTTCAGGAAGGGTGTAAAGGTACACGAAATCAGGCTGGCCGAACTCATTGAAGGGAAAATAAAAGCCGCCAAAGAGAATATCGAAAACTTCATCCACACAGCCCAGCAGTTTGGCGACGCAAAGCCACAGCCAATCATCTCATCGCTGGAACTGGCAAAGAATATGGCCGAAAAGGCCAGGCTGATGGCAGACGTATTCCTGAAAGCCATCGCAGCGGGAGGCAAGAACAACGAACTTCTGGCCCAGATGAAAGTGTTTGAAGTAGCCCTTATAGAGGGCCTGACAGAAAGCGAATTTGCCGACCTCTACGCCCAAACCATCACCTATGGCATGTTCGCCGCACGCCTCCACGACAAAAACCCAGAAACCTTCAGCCGCCTAAAAGCCGCCGAGCTGATACCAAGGACAAACCCATTCCTTAGAAAGTTTTTCCAGTACATAGCCGGCTTTGACCTAGACAAGCGCATCTCGTGGATAGTGGACGACCTGACGGAAGTATTCAGGATCACGGACATGGAGGCTGTATTGAAGGGTGGCTTGGGAGAACATATAGACCCAATATTCCATTTCTACGAAAACTTCCTGGCGATATACGACCCAGACCTGCGAAAGAAGCGAGGGGTGTATTACACCCCCCCGGCAGTGGTAGGCTTCATAGTCAGGGCCGTGGATGAAATACTGAAAACAGAGTTCAACCTGCCCAACGGCCTAGCCACATGGGACAAAATACCAGTACCCATAAAGCCGCAGGCCTTGCCCCCCGGTGTTAGGCAACCAAAGGAAATGACAAAGCAGATGCACAAAGTCCAGATACTGGACCCAGCCACCGGCACGGGGGCATTTCTGGCAGAAACCATACGCCACATCCACAAAACCATATCGTCCACTAGCGGCGGCATGTGGAGCGATTACGTGGCAGACCACTTAATACCACGCCTAAACGGCTTCGAATTGTCCATGTCGCCCTACGCTATGGCCCACTTGGAACTGGAACGCTTATTGACCGAATTGGGCTACGCCCCCAAAGGCGACCAGAGGCTGAACGTGTTCCTGACGGATTCTTTAGCTTACACAAGGGCGATAGAGCAATTGCCCGGCCTGCATAGGTGGCTTACGGACGAAGCAGATCAGGCGGAAAAGATCAAAGAGTTGCTCCCGGTCATGGTGGTAATCGGGAACCCGCCCTACAGCGGCGAGAGCCAGAACAAGGGCGAGTGGATAATGGGCTTGATGGGCCGCTACAAAAAAGAGCCGGGCATGGACATAAAGCTGCAGGAGCGCAATTCAAAGTGGCTGAACGACGATTACGTAAAGTTCATAAGGCTGGGCCAATATTTCATCGAAAAGAACAAGGAAGGGGTATTGGCATATATCAACAACCATGGCTTTATTGACAACCCCACCTTTAGGGGCATGCGCTGGCACTTGATGAACAGCTTTGACAAGATTTATATAATTGACCTGCATGGCAACGCAAAAAAGAAAGAGACAGCCCCGGACGGCACAAAAGACGAAAACGTGTTCAACATACAGCAGGGCGTTTCAATAAACATCTTTGTGAAGACGGGGCGCAAGGACAAAGGAACGTTGGCCGATGTTTATCACAACGATTTGCATGGCCTGCGAGAGGCCAAATATGAATATCTGAGAAAGTCAAACCTGCAAGATGTCTCATTTGAGAAGCTTCTTCCATCCGCGCCGGAATACTTCTTTGTGCCGAAAGAGAACAAAGGGAAGAATGAATATGGCAGCGGATTTTCTGTGGCAGAATTGTTTCCTGTCAATTCTGTCGGCATCGTCACGGCTAGGGACGAATTCACCATACACGAGAGCCCCCAAAAGGTGAGCGACTTGATCGAGGATTTCCTTTCAATTACAGACGA
>JAIRRD010000288.1 GCA_031256155.1 Holophagales bacterium | reverse complement strand
TCAATAACAGGAAAGGCTGGAATAAGCGATGGGCAGTCCACGGAGATTTCCGGCGAAGGTATATCTGAAGGCATGGAAGTATTAATAGGTGTGGATGAAAATAAGAAGTCCACGTCCGCGAACGCCAGCCCCTTCCAGATGGCTCCTGGCGGCCGACGTTAATGTATTTAGGATTTTTATATGAATTTACTTGAGTTTATCAAACTTGCTTTTTTCGCTATTACACGACATAAAACGCGGGCATTTCTTACAATGCTGGGCATAACCATAGGCGTTGGTAGCGTAATAGCTATGATAGGCGTTGGTGAGGGATCAAAAAAAGCATCCATTGAGCTGATTCAAAATATGGGTTCAAACATGCTCACAATTTTTACGCAAGGAATGCGCGGCCAGGGACCTCAAGCAGTTGGCAGCGCTGAAACTCTGCGAGAACAAGACGCTGCAATGATAGTCACGGAATGTTCCAGCACAGTCATTGCAGCAAGTCCGTACATTCAAGCCCGTCGTTCGCCGGTAGTTTGGCAAAACAACAACACAATGCCAACTATTTTTGGATCAAATGAAGACTTTGAACAAATTCGCGGCTGGCGTCTTGAAGACGGGCGTTTTTTTAACGAGGGCGAAATCAGAGCACAGGCCAAAGTATGTATCCTTGGCAAAACCGTTGTCGAAAACTTATTTTTGGGCGATGAGGATCCAATTGGTCAAATCATCCGTATTAACAAGCTACCATTTGAGGTCATAGGCGTAATGGAGCGTAAGGGTGCCGGTTTTGGAGGCCAGGACCAAGATGATGCCATAATTGCCCCATATACTACAGTTATGCGCAAAATTCAGGGCAATACGCGATTGAGCATGATAGTAGTGAGCGCGAAAGAGGGAAAAGCCGACCTTGCTGAAGCAGAAATAACAGCTTTTCTGCGCCAGCGCATGAACGTATTGCCCAGAGACGAAAATCCGTTTTCTATCAGGAAACAAGACGATATCGTAAAAATGCAAGAGGATACAGCGGGAGTTATCACGCTTTTTCTGGCTCTGGCAGCAAGTATTTCACTCATCGTCGGCGGCATAGGAATCAGCAACATCATGTTGGTTTCAGTCACTGAGCGCACACGCGAAATCGGCATCCGAAGAGCACTGGGCGCAACCCAAAAGATCATCATGGCTCAATTTCTGACAGAAGCCGTGGTAATCTCCTGCTTTGGCGGACTTGTAGGAGTAATTATGGCGCTGGCCACAGTCACAATTATTCGTAAGCTTGGAGTTGTACCCGCCACAGCGGAGAGCTGGGCCGTGCTGTTGGGATTGTGTTTCAGCTTAGTTGTGGGTGTTGTCGCCGGATTCCTGCCCGCAGTAAAAGCTGCACGCCTTGACGTCATTGACGCGCTTAGATACGAATAATGCGGAGCGTTGGTGACGCTCCACTCTAAAAAGTCACACCCACGCCAAAGGCCCATAATCGTTGAAATTCTTGGCCTTTGCCTTGGGCCGTAAAATATCCGGCCATGTCCTTAATTGAATCTATATGTACAGGGTGTTCCTTGTTTATCGGCTGTTGATAGCTTGCTGATAAATACGGATGCACTGCCACAAAAGGCAAGCGCCAGCGTACCCCAACCCGAAGCCAGGTTCTGCCGATTGTTCCATCAGATTCAACACCTTCCGCAGAGTAATTATATCGTTGAAAGCGTTGAATAACTCCCATTTCTCCTGAAACGCCAACGAAGGGAATCCAGAGTTGAGCGTTGATCCCAAGACCAACGCCTGTTTGTTTCAGCTTAGAGTCAATATGGCTCCCCAATTGGTTGTCCTTTATGTCCGCAAATGGAATTGCTATAGAGTTGAAACTATCTGAATTGATATATCCATTCGCGTTCCATTGATTAACTTCAGCCCCCCATTCAAGACGAAGGACGGGACTTACGCGAATCAGCCTGTGACTGACGGACAGAATGCCGCCATTACCTTTATCCAGCTCACCTGAAATAAGTTGGCCAGAACCCAATAACATAGTCTGGGGCAGGTTCTGACCTTGAGGGAAAGGGACTTCAAAACGCAAGTCCCATGTCTGAGCCGCAAGAGGCAGCGTCAAAAGTGAGAATAGCATCCAACGCATATGTTTCCTTTTTACATGGAATCGCTCTTCACAACATAACTTTTACGCGATATTTGAGAACGCTACTTCCCGAAGCGGGTACATTTACCAAAAATTTAGCTGTCCTTGCATTATCTTTTGTAAATCCATGACTTTTTTCCAGAATCTCCCAATAGCCGGGCATAGGTTCCAGTACCGTGACAGTCACTGCCTCGCTCTTAGCATTTTTGATTTCAACTTCATATGCGCTTTCATAGACCAGATTGTACTTTCCCGAGCCAGTCAGTTTTTTGAAATCAGTCTGTTTGCGCCTGGCCGTCACATCAAAGGCATCCCCCAGTTTGAGGCGGACTTCCTCATTTTTCGGCGTGTGGTCTATAGAGTCTTCGCCAATAAACTGCGTTCCGCCCTTAGTGTCTTTTTT
>JAIRRD010000274.1 GCA_031256155.1 Holophagales bacterium | reverse complement strand
TTCCATGTGAAATGTACATTTCACATGGAATCGCTATATTTCTGAATACTAAGACAGGCTTTAAATATTTCATTAAAAACCATTTTTATTGCTCCGACTGGAAATGGGCCTGTGCTGGTTTGTTCCAGTCGTTCTATGATTGAATTTTCCCTGGAGGATACACGGAAGCCTATATCTTCAGCTTGAACGGCTGTTTTCAATTCACCTAATTTTATGGCAATTTTGGCGCGTTGGTTCAAAAGAGCCAAAAGTTGATCGTCAATATTGTCAATTTCTCCGCGAAATCCATTGATGTCGTAATTAAAAACAGGATTCATGACTATGTGGCAGATGAGGTATTATGTATAAAAGTCGCGCTGTCTTCAAAACTATTGCCGTTTTTTATTCCTTTAATAATCACTTGGTTTTCGCCTTGGACAAGTGTGATATTCCAAGTAAAATGAACTTTTGGTCCTGCCTTTTTTCCTTGGCTCAATTTACTGCCATTCAAAGTTAATTCACATGAGTCCATGTTACTGTACACATGTATGGTTTGTTTGGGATTATGTCTGGTAATCAAACGCTTATCCGCCAAATACAGCACGGGTTCATTACTCCAAGCTGCTTTATAGAGATAGAAAGCATCTTTTTTAACAAGACGGTCATATGAAATGAGTCCTTTTTGATTGCGCCCGGGAACATCGCCGCGGTTCCAAAATGGACAAGTAAAGTCGAACATGTTCCAGAGATAGGTACCCCAAATATGAGGGGCGTTTTCAATTGCGGCCAGATGAATTTCGTGCAGTCTGCTTTGATAACTCTCAGGATAAAAATTCCCCTTTACCGGGTCGCCTTGTACTTGGTCATTTTCACTCTGTTGCCGCCAGTTGCCCTCTGCGCCATATTCGGATAGAGCAATTAAAGTTCCGGGGCGTGTCTTTGTTTTGTCCAGCCAGCCCGCAATATCAGGTGCTTTCCCTTCATACCAGCCAAAATAACGGTTATGACCCTGGAGGTCAGCGTGATGATTCATGGGCCTTTCCAAGTCCCCATAGCCCGTAACAGCCACAGTTGGACGATCCGAGTCTTCTGTCCTTGCAAGGTCGTGTAGTTCTTTTGTAAGACGTACCGGAAATTCTGTTTCGTCTTTTGCGTAGACTTCGTTGTGCAATCCCCAGGTAAATATTGATGGGTGGTTATAATTTTGGCGGATTAACTCTTGTAATTGCTGTCTGGCGTTTTCCCCTTCCTGTCCTGTCCAGGTGTTTACAAATGGAATCTCTGCCCAAACAAGAAATCCCATCCTGTCGCAAGCGGAATACATGAATTCGGATTGCTGATAGTGCGCGAGACGCAAAGATGAAGCTCCGATTTCCATCATTAGGTCTAAATCTTCCTGATGATTGGCTTCTGTCAGGGCAGAACCCATATTTTCCCTCTCCTGATGACGGCAGACGCCTCTCAATGGATAAGGTTCGCCATTCAAAATAAATCCGCGCTTTTCATCAATGCTGAAACTTCGCAGACCAAGGGGTTGTTTGATGGAATCTATCGTCTTTTCACCGTCTTTTAGGGACACGGTCAAAGTGTACAGATAGGGGTCTCTTTTACCATGCCAGAGGCGCGGTTTCTGAATAGTCAGGCTTTGATTGAATGACTGCACACCTGCCGGACGTACTTGCACTTTGGATTTTTTACTTGCAACAACATTGCCTTGCTTGTCTGTCACTTCTGTCAGCAACGTCAAGTCTGATGAATTTTTATTTTTATTCGCAAGTTTTGTGGTGATTTCTATAGCAGCTTCAGTCCTGTCTGATTTCGACTGCCTTATGTATACACCCGGAGAAGCATAATCCGTAGGCGTTATGTGAACTTGTGGAGTTACTATTATTGAAACAGGACGGTAAATGCCGCCAAATACAGCAAACAGATAATGATTTACAGGTATTACGTCAGGCCGAGCGCGATTATCAGCCCTGACACGAATTTCATTAAGTGCGCCAAACTTTACTGCTGGCGTTATGTCGAAACAAAAAGCTGAATAGGCTCCTTTGTGCTGGCCTACGTGCATACCATTGACATAAATATCCGCAACTGCTCCAACGCCTTCAAAACGCACGAATACGCGCTGGTCTTTCCATGCTTCAGGTACGTCCAGACTGCGGCGGTACCACCCGTAGCCTTGATACATACCATTGCCAGACTGGGCATCTGATGCGTTCCAGGTATGCGGAACAGAAACACGCTGCCAACTGGGCAATTCGCTATTTTTGAGTTCCGCCATATCCCATTTTACAAAATCCCAGTTGTCGTTTATCGGCACTTGTATTCGCTGTGCCAATAGAGGAAAGGCTATGAAAGCAAGCAATGAAAGGTGTTGAAAACGCATCTATTTGTCTCCCTCAAAATGAGCTTCTATTTCTTCTAGTGTCTTACCTTTCGTTTCGGGCAGGAAGAATGCGGCTGTCAGGAAATAGATGACTGTACAGCCTGACCAGAAAAAGAACATTGCCGCATAGCCGTAACTGCCCACCATTGGCAGAAAGACAGCCGCAATAGTGGTACTGACAAATTGATTTATCAATAGAGCTATGCTCATGCCGTTGGATCTTATTCTGGTTGGCATCAATTCTGATAATGCGAGCCAAACGCATACGCCGGGACCGGC
Organism: Holophagales bacterium; assembly: GCA_031256155.1. Lineage (GTDB taxonomy): Bacteria > Acidobacteriota > Holophagae > Holophagales > Holophagaceae > WRHW01. Next base: position 2,790 of record JAIRRD010000274.1, on the reverse strand, counting down.
GGCATAGAAACTGATAAAGGCAAGGATACAGATTGCGGTCAGCCATCCGTTGGTTTGGCTTGGAACTGGACCTATCAGGGCTTTTTCAACAACCAATGAGGCGTTGGCTCCTTTATCCGGGTCAGCAAATGGATTCAGGTGAATTTTGCGAAAAAACCTGCCGATTACACTGTCTTCCTGTACTGTGTCGCGTCGGTTGATGACAAGTGGTTTTTTATCCACATCATCAGTGCGTCTGGTCTGAACATTGGTAAACGGGCCGTAGCTATAGACAATAGTCAACTGTTGTGCCCGCTCACTGGTATTAAAGCCTGCCTGGGTCAGTAGTTCACTGTCAACCGCCGGAATGGTCAGCGCGTTTTCCTGAATCAAGCCATTAAAGTGGTTTTTAATGTCAGTCTGGTTGCGCTCCGATCTGAAAAAGAGCAGTCCCGCTATGAGCAAACTGATAACTATTCCGCCTGATCCCATAGAAAGAAGGAATTTGCGCCCCTTGCGGTCAACCAGGGCGACTGCTACAAGTGTCATTATTACGTTGAGTGTCTTGACACTAAGGTCACCCCAGTTTGCTATTGAGCCTGGCAGACCGGCGTTGTTGAGTATGTTGACTATATAAGCCAGGATGGAGTTAATACCGGTTGCCTGTGTGAGGGCCAGAATAAGGCAAGCCAGTATGAAAGGAATCACATATTTCCTGCTGAGCAGGCTGTCCTTATAAGAAAATTTGCCTCCGTCCTGTTTGACAGAACTTGCGGCTGCTTCCATTTCCTTGAATTCAACGTCCGCTTCACTCTCGGTTCTGGTTTTGCGAAGAGCTTTTAACGCGCTTTCCCGCTTTCCTTTTTTGAACAGCCATCGGGGGCTTTCGGATATGAAAAACGCGCCAACGGTAAATATAATGCCGGGCGTAACGCTCATCCAGAAAATAGATCGCCATGCGTGATCTTTGGCTTTGAAAATAGCCTCACTTCTGGCAATGGTATCTGCCATAGCGGCAACGGATTTTTCTACGTTTTCTACCTGACTGGCGTAGAACAAACCTATCAATGCGGCTACAACTAAGCCAATTGTCAAAAGCAACTGGAATATACCCGTACCTTTCCCTCGGTTTGACGCGCCGAGTCCCTCTGCCAGATACAGCGGCACCACTACGCCAATTAGTCCGCCGGAAACACCTTGCAGCAAGCGTCCATACAATAATGGCGCATAGCCAGAGGCCAGGGCTATTACTGGTATGCTCAGCGTAAAGAGTAGACCTGATAGAATCATAATGGATTTGCGGCCAAACAGGTCAGCCAACATGCCAGCGAACAGTGAACTCAATACGCTGCCCAAAAGTACGGCGGCAACTACAAAACTGAGTTGCTGTGCTGATAATTTCCAAGCCATTGACGCGCTGCTCTCCAGATAAGGCAACGCTCCGGCTATTATGCCAACGTCAATTCCATACAACAGGCCGCCAAGGCCCGCTATTAAGAGCAGATAGCGCATGTTGAATACAGGACGCTCAACTGCTTTGTCTCTTGTACTCATGTGTTGCCTCCAGTGTTATTGCCATTTTTGAATAATATTTCAGGTCAGTGTGCTTACAAAACCCATCAGGCGTTCTTCGTGTTCTTCAAGTGATTTTACCAGCGCAAATTGTGTGCGGCACCTGTCCAGATTGTGAGCTTCCCTCTTTATCTTAAAGTAAGTGTCGCCTTGTAGATAATCAGTCAGAAAGCGAATTCCACATTCAAATGTCAGCAATTTACCTGATGTAACCAGATTATCTCTTTCCACCGGCAGCAGTGTTCCCGCTGTGCCTTCCAGATAACCTTTTGCTATGGCTTCAAACATGGGGACTTGTACTACTACTTTGCTCAAGTCCAGTTCATCTTCGGCTGCCGGATTGGTGGCCGTGCGCACCATGTCGCCGAAATCATACAGGCTCAGGCCGGGCATAACTGTATCCAGGTCTAATACGCAAATGCCTTCATCGGTTTTGTTGTCCAGAAGTACGTTGTTTAGCTTGGTGTCGTTATGTGTGATGCGTTCTGGAATAACCCCCTTTTCCTGTAAGGTGAGAAGGCTGTTTACAAGATTTTCATGTGACAGCGCGAAATTGATTTCATTTTTTACAGAGGCAGCGCGATTCTTGATATCTTCCTGGATGGCCTTTTGCAATGTTGCGAACCTGTTGCGTGTGTGGTGGAACATGGGTATGGTCTCAAACAAGCGCGGTCCATTGTAGTCCATCAAATCGCGTTGAAATGCGCCAAAGGCTTTAGCCGCCTCAAATGCCTGGTTTTGCGTTTCGATGATGTCACAGCTTCTGGAGGCTTCGATAAATATGTAACAACGCCATACGCTACCATCCTGATCGTACGCGGAATATTCACCATTAGGTGTTTGAACAAGCGTCAAAACACGTTTACTAACGTCTTTAACTCCTCTTTCTTCAGCTTTTTCGCGCAAGTGCTTAGTAACATTAACGATGTTCTCCATCAGTTCTGCCTGATTTTTGAATATGTTGCCATTAATGCGCTGCATTATATACCTGACAATGGTTCCTCCCTGATTAAAGACAAGGGCAAAAGTGTCGTTTATGTGACCATTTCCATAGGGTTCTGCACTGATAAAATCGCCAGATATGTTAAATTTCTTTGATACAAGCTGGGCTAGAGCGGTAGTCATATTAATTAACTCCAGAGAGAGTGGGGATATTCGCCTGAATTAACTAATTCCTGAATGCGCGAGACCACAAATTCTTTATCTTCACGATATGTTACGCCAAACCACTGGTCCGGT
>JAIRRD010000254.1 GCA_031256155.1 Holophagales bacterium | reverse complement strand
ATTCGTTCATCCAATGTGGGAACATGTGTATGTGTCCCCAAAACGGCGGAGACTCTGCCATCCAAGTACCAACCCATGGCCTGCTTTTCGCTGGTGGCCTCTGCGTGTATATCAACCAGTGCGGCATCCGCCCTCTCCTTAGCCAAAATCGCATCTGCGGCACGGAATGGACAGTCAGCCGGTGTTGTCATGCCGACACGACCAATTAAGTTGATTATCAGTATTTCTTCATTAGTCGCTGTGTGAATTTTTATGTATCCATTGCCGGGAGTGTTTGGAGGCCAGTTTGCGGGTCTGATAAGGCGAAACTCTTGCTGGAAATACGTGGAAATACCTTTGACGTCAAATGCGTGGTTGCCGGTTGTAATGACATTGACACCCAGAGTTTCCAGCCAGTGTCTGGCAATGTTTTCTGTTATTCCATGCCCGTGGGCAGCATTTTCGCCATTGACAACAACAAAATCAACGCTCAGTTCGCGCCGCAATTCCGGCAAAAATGTCTCCAGCAACCTTCGCCCAGGTTCGCCAACAACATCGCCCAACATCAAAATCCGCATTGTTCAACAGTATAGCAGTTTATAGCAGTTCTATCTCAAAATCGCGTTCCGCAAGCCCTGTTTGCATTTCCGAAAGTGTAACGATTTTGAAATGAAAGGCTTTGAGGAACAGGCTTCAATGCTGGAGTTTTACAAGTGGCTCGGCATATTTCACATGGAATAGCTATAAATCGTTGGGAACTCACTCCCTCTAGCAGGCACCATGAAATATGGTTTATTATGTCTTAAAGCTAACGCCATGATAGCCTTGAAAATGGATGGTCAACAATGAATTTTCTGACAAGTGCCGTTTTGGCATTGACTTTGACGGTTTCTCTGTATGGCCAGACTTCCCCTCCAATAATGCCTGTTTCGGAAATCAAAATTGGCATGAAGGGGTACGGGCAAACTGTATTTAAGGGCGGTAAGATTGAGCGCTTTGAATTTGAAGTACTGGGGATAGAAAAGAATTTTATGCCGGGGCGCAATATGGTGCTGGTAAAGGCCAGCGGCGGCCCCCTTGCGGATACTGGTATTTTGGCCGGAATGAGCGGTTCCCCCTGTTATATAGGCGGGAAACTCGTTGGAGCGCTTTCATCAGGTTTCCAATGGGAAAAAGAACCTATTGGGGGGATCACGCCTATCCAGGAAATGTTGGATCAGTTGCAGGATGTGGCTGAGACTGTTTCTGCCCGAACGCCTCTGATTCCTCCCAAACTTAATCCCACAAGAATCATCAAATCAGCTCAGTTAGGGAAAATGCTCCCTGTATCAGAAATCATGAATATTCCAGAACCGACTATGGGCGGACAATTATTGCCCCTAATGCTGCATGGAACCGCGTTGGAGCCGGAAGCAAAAACCTGTTGGGACGGATTGTCCGTACGCTTTGTCGGTACGATGGCATCAAATAGCGGCCAGGCCGAACCCAGTCCCATAGAGCCTGGAGGCATGGTAGCTATTTCGTTGATACAGGGGGACATGAACATTGCCGCATCGGGTACCATTACGTACATTTCCGGCAAAAAAGCAATGCTGTTCGGGCATCACCTGCTGGGAGACCTGGCGGGTAATTTAGGTGCAGTTGATTCTCCTATGTGGTCAGCTTCCGTAAACACACATCTTGCCAGTTATTCAAATAGTGTAAAACTTACGCAGCCTGTGGCTCAAATTGGTGCGCTGCGCCTTGATCGCCCAACAGGCGTTGTCGGAATTATTGGCGCTGAACCAAAGCTGATTCCTTTCCGGGTTGGTATAAATCTTGGCGGCAAAAAAAACCTGAATTTCAAATTTGAAATTATTGATCATCCGGTACTGACGCCAATGTTGGCCTATACAGCATTGACTCAAACGATACTTTCTCATGTGCGTCAAATGGGTATGCAAAGCCTCAGCCTTCAGGGAAATATTAAAATTGCCAACCAACAGCCAATCACCATTGAAAATATGGTGGCGGACCTCAATTCAAGCCGACTCCCGGAGTACCTGGGAGGCATGCTCCAAGCTATTTGTTTGAACCCCTTTGAACGCCCTGTTATCGAAGGTATTTCGGTAAACATAAAAGGAGAGGAGAGGCTTGATTTAACCGCAATAGCGGGCGTAAGACCTCTCAAGGCAAGAGTTAAACGAGGCCAGACGCTGCCTGTGCTGATTACTTTACAGAACATTCAAGGCGTCAGGGAAACTGCCACGTTAAATGTTCCGGTACCCCTTTCGGCAAAACCAGGTAAAGCGATACTGCAAGTAGGCGATGGACTTTCACTGCTGAGAAATGACCCAGACAGCCAAAAAATCCGTACCACTTCTCTTTCGGAAATGGTAATGCTGCTAAATGGAACTTTGAAAAATAACTTTGCCTATGCTTTTTTGATACAGAACCAAGATGGGGCGGGGTTAAGGGGCAATCGAATTGAGGGTATTCCACCCTCAATCAGCAGTTTACTGCTGACAGATGGAGATACTTCCAACAACAGGTTACAACGCCAGGTAATTGGCCGTGCCGCACTGCCTCTGGAACGAGAAGTAACGGGGCTTTTATCCCTTGAAGTTGAAATTGAATAACTTTTGTAATTTCTTTCCGCCACATTAACCATAGTTTTAAAAATAGGCTCGTGCACATGACAACAAACCGCCTGCTCAAAACCGCCGCAATGACTCTTTGCGTATGCTTTAACGCATATGCCCAGCAAGTAACAGCCAGCTTTTCATCTTTTAATGATTGGCTTGGTGCTGATGTAAAAGGTGTGCGCATCAGTGCTGATGGCCGCTTGCGTTTAGCCCCCAATGCCCGAAGAACTGCTCAGCTTCCTGAAGGCGTTGTGTGGTGTGCTGTTCCTGATGGACAAGGGGGGGCTTACCTCTCGGCCGGAACCGAGGGGAAAATATTCCGCTACTCAAACGGACAAGTTAGACCCCTTGCACAACTAAAAGGGGGAATGATATTTGCGATGACACGCTTGGGAAATGATTTGGTAGCTGCCACTAGCGCTGATGGAAAGTTGCACCGCATAAATCCCAATGGCGAGTCAAAAACATTTGGTGAAGTTGACGCCAGAGTAATCTGGTCTTTGGCA